>JBCBZE010000242.1:0-5508 GCA_039815505.1 Bacteroidota bacterium
ATTGAGGACAAAGGTTTTTCCAATGGTGCAGTTTATGCCGATTTGGATAATGATGGCGACTTGGAGCTGGTCACCAACAATATAGATAAAGCTGCTTCCATTTTCCAGAATCACAGTTCCGATATCAACAACCATATTACCCTAGATTTTAAGGGGAGTCCAAAAAACCGTCATGGTATAGGTGCCAAAGTTTATCTATATCATGCTACTACGCATCAGCTTCAAGAGGTGACGTTAAGCAGGGGCTTCCAATCCTCGGTAGCACCAAAGCTGCATTTTGGTTTGGGGCAAGATGAAATCATTGATAGTCTTATTGTTGTTTGGCCCGATAAGAGAAAACAAAAACTAACGAAAATCAAGGCCAACATTACCCTGGTGCTCAATTCTGACGAAGCAAAAAGCAGGTTGGAAAATACTACTGTCGCCAACCATTTATTTGAAAGTTATTCGGATACCCTAGCTTTATACAAACATAAGGAGAACACCTATGACGATTTTAAGAATGAAGTGCTCTTACCCCATAAGACCTCTCAATTTGGACCGGGTTTATCGGTAGGAGACTTAAATGGGGATGGTTTGGACGATTTTTATGTGGGGGCCGCATCAAAATATCCGGGAGGCATGTTCTTTCAAAAACCCGATGGCTCTTTTGAGCAGCAAAAATTAAAGATACTATTGCAGGATAGAATACATGAGGATATCGGGTCACTTATTTTTGATGCCGACAATGATGGGGATAACGACCTTTATATTGTTAGTGGAGGCAATGAGTTTGGGCCAAGTTCCCCATTACTTCAAGATAGGCTCTATATCAATCAAGGGGACGGTAATTTTATCAAAAGTACCAGTGCACTGCCTGCACTATTTGAGAGTGGCAGTAGGGTCTATGCTTGCGATTTTGATAAAGATGGGGATCAGGACCTTTTTGTTGGTGGGAGGCTCATTCCCGGGAACTATCCTTATCCCGCATCAAGCGTCATTCTGGAAAATGTGAGTGTTCAAGGCCATGTTAAGTTTATGAATGCAACGAACAAGCTTTTGCCCAACCTTAACCAATTGGGCCTTGTAACCTCTGCCCAGTGGATAGACTATAACAATGATGGATGGAAAGATTTGGCTGTTACAGGGGAATGGATGAAACTTAAGGTTTTTAAGAACAAAGCGGGAACCGGCTTCGTGGACATGACCAAAGCGCTAGGTTTAAACGATACCAGAGGTTGGTGGTTTAGTCTAAAAGCCACGGATATTGATGACGATGGCGATATGGACCTTATAGCGGGAAATCTAGGTGAGAATTATAAGTATAAGGCGTCTGGGAACGAAACGTTTGATGTTTACCTAAATGACTTCGATGGAAATAGAACAAACGATATCGTGTTAAGTTATTATAATGAGGGAGAGAAATATCCAGTAAGGGGAAGAGAGTGTTCTTCGCAACAGATACCTTTTATAAAACAAAAATTCAAAAATTATGATGCTTTTTCCAAAGCTACCTTGCTTGATGTTTATGACGAAAAGAAACTTGAGAGCGGAATTCATTACCAAATATCTTCTTTTAGGACGGCACTATTTATAAATGAAGGTGGCCGGTTTATTCGGAAAGATCTACCGTTGAAGGCCCAGATAGCCCCAACCAATCAAATTTTGGTAGCGGATTTTGATTTGGATGGCACAAAAGATATTGTCCTTGGCGGAAATCTGTACGCCTCCGAAGTTGAAACTCCAAGGGCCGATGCGGGGTTTGGAACGTTTTTAAAAGGTGTTGGGGATACGGTATTCAAAGCTCGGGAACCTTGGGAAAGTGGTCTTTTTATGGACGGTGACGTTAAAGATTTGGCTATAATCAATGTGCAGGGAGCGTCTTATATTCTCGTTGCCAAGAACAAGGACTTTTTAAAATTCATTGGCATAAAAGGCCAACTAATTCTTTAGAAAGCCAACAAACCTTTATCCTATTTAATTGTTGGCCTCTACAATGATATCCGCGATTTCTCCAAACGGCCAAGTTAAGTTTTGCCTGTTGAACAAGGCAAGCCCATCATTGGAAACACCACTGTTTCCATTATCCCACCAGATGCTTGCAAAACCTCTTTCGGCAGCGGCCTGTGCATAGAAGGTTGCGTGTGCAATACGGTCTTCCAAATTGTTTTGGTTTCCAGAGCTCCATTCGCCTAGAACAACCGCTTTTCCATTGTCGGTGAACTGGGCTTTGATACGGTCCATTTCAGCCTCTAGTTGCGCTTTGTCTTCATCGGTACCCCAAGTCGTATCCGTGCCTTCCAAGGTAAATGGAAAAGGAAAATAGGAATGGAGCGATATTATCGTTCTTGGATCGTCATTGGGAATAACCAATGCATTCATGGCCAAGGGTATTGTACTTGCTGCATAGGTAGAGATCATAATTTGTCTTTGGCCATTGTTACCGCCCGTAGCCCTAATAGCATCTAAACTCACCTGGTGATATTGATTGACCACATCTCTTCCCTCGGCCGTTCCACCGGTCCATTCTTCCGGTGTGTTTTCATACCTAGGCTCGTTTAAGGTTTCAAAAATGAGATAATCGCTATAATTTTTAAATCGGTTCGCGACTTGGGTCCATAATTTGGCAAGTCTGTCTTTTACTTCATCGGCCTCTGCATAGGTAGGTATAATCCATGGATCATCATGATGTACATTGATAATGACATACATGTTGTTGGCCCTACCGTAATTAACGACTTCCTCAACTCTATCCAACCAGTTTTCTTCCACGATGTAATCCGGAGCGGGCCCTTGGTGGAAACGCCAGGTCACCGGTACCCGTATGGTATTAAATCCCCGGTTGGCCACCTCATCGATCATTGCTCTCGTAGTAACCGGATTACCCCAAAAAGTTTCAACGGGTCCCTCCACATCCAGGCTATTTCCCAAATTCCATCCTATTTTCATTTCGGATACTATTTCCACCGATGAGAGATTTCGTATCGCACCATCGTCAAACTCACTGGCGACGTCATTTTCGGTATCCGGGATTTCTTCCATTGGTTCTTCCTGCACAATATCATCTGATGGCACAATGGTGATACTGCCTGATTCTGAACCACAGGAAAATACAAAAATGAGAAGAATAAGGAATAGCATAAAATACTTCATCGGGAGTAATTTTTTTTCAAATTTAGCTAAAGCGATAGGGAGTGTATATACCTAATTGATGCAAAAGCTGAAAGAAATGTAGCATTTACCGATGTAATCCCATTTAAAGCTATCCCGTTCCTGCTCAATTTCTTATTTGAATATCATAAATATGGGGAGTCCCTTCTTTTTGTAATAAAGAAAACGCTGAAACAATAGTGGCCGCAACAAAATCAGTATAAACTGCCACTAAATGAGGGTAAATTTGTGATTTGGCGTACAATTAAAAACTTTCCAATTGAGCGGTTACCTCTTCTATGGTCTCCACGGGCAGTTTACACGTACCGTTTTGGCAAACATATATATAAGTACTTTCATCAACGTACCTTCCTTTAAACAATGGAAGGCCACTTTCTACAAGGCTACCGACCAAAAGAATGTTTGGGATATATTTTTTGTTCAGTTCCTTTACCAAAGGAAGCGCGTTTTCACCAACTACGGCGATTTCATAATACGGATAGGCCGTATTCAGAAAAAGGGTATTCCATTCGGAATAATTTTGAGGATATTCCTTTACCGATGGAATCATGGAAGAAAGCATGTTCTTGGACTTTTCTAAAAATTCTTTGTTGTATTGTATATGCCCCAGTTTAAATAAATTATGGGCCATCACGGCATTTGGGGAAGGCCAAAATCCATCGGCGGTCTTAATAATCTTTGAAATCAATTCATTGCCTTCTCTATATTTATACATACCGGAAGCCTTGTCCTCAAATCTATTCATTGCTTTTTCATTAAGACTTTGGGCAAAGTTTAAATAGCGATCGTTCAAGGTGGTACTATAGAGCGTAAGCGCAGCACTTACCATTAACGCGTAGTCTTCGGAAAAACCATCCAAGTTTCTGTTTCCTTTTTTATATACATGAATAAGTTTATCTTTTTTTAGGCTTTTAGCGCTGATAAATTCAAAAATAGCTTCTGCTCTTTCTAAAAATACGTTTTCACCAAAACTTTTATAGGCCTCTAACAAGCCATTTATCAATAATGCATTCCAAGAGGTTATTATTTTATCATCTGTATTTGGAGGTGTTCTTTGCCTCCTATGATCTAAAAGTAGTTTCTTCCATTTTGTTTTGTAGGCCTCCAAATCATCCTTGGAAATCGAATTTTGTTTCATAAAAACGTCGTCATCCAACGTATGATACAACACAAATTTTTCATTTTCCAAAATGTGCTCTGGCGTAATGTTGAAATACTCGGAAAACAGTTGAAAATCTTTTTTTAATAGTAGTCTAAGTTCTTCTTCCTTCCAAAGGTAGAATCCCCCTTCCTCACCTTCGCTATCCGCATCTATGGCTGCATAATAGCCCCCTTTGGAATTGCTCATTTCACGTTCTATAAAGGCAAAGGTTTCCATTACAATTTTCTTGTATAGCGGTTTTTTAAAAACGTTATACCCTTTGGAGTATAGGCTGAGCATTTGGGCATTGTCATACAACATCTTTTCAAAATGTGGTACTTTCCAATAGGGATCCGTGCTATACCTAAAAAACCCGCCTCCAATATGATCATAAATACCTCCCATCGCCGCTTTGTCCAAAGTAGTTTTTACATAACTCTTTGCGGATGTATCTTTGGTTAAAAGAGCATAATCCAATAAAAACTCCATTTTGGAGGGTATAATGAACTTCTCTTCTTCATTTTCCCCACCCCATTGTATGTCCCAGCCGGCCTTCCATTTTTTTACACTTTCCAAGAGGATATTCCTTGTAAGTTCTTCAGGACCGGTTGATGGCTGTATGAGGTTTACCTCTTGAATCCCGTTTGCGACCATTTCCGAATATGCTCTTGCCTTTTCGGGGTCATTGTTATAGAGTGCACCTATTTTTTTCAATACTTCGACCCAGTCTTCCGTTGTGTGATACGTATCCCCGTAAATTGGCTTGCCGTCCGGTAACGTGATTACGTTCAAAGGCCAACCACCACCATTCTCCTTGAACAACTGAGCGGCAATTTGATATATATGATCCACATCTGGGCGTTCTTCACGGTCTACCTTGATATTGATAAAATTATCGTTCATGATTTTCGCCACTTCCTCATTCTCAAAAGTTTCTTCCTCCATCACATGGCACCAATGGCAAGAAGAATACCCTATGCTTACCAAAATTAATTTCTTATCCTTTTTTGCTTCGTCCAGGGCCTCCTTGCCCCAGGGCTTCCAATTTACAGGATTATGTGCATGTTGAAGTAGATAGGGACTGGTCTCATGTATCAGGGCATTGGTATATGTATGGCCGTTATTCGTTGTCTTACGCTCCTTACATGCGAAGAATACCGTTAAGAACAACAAAACGTGCAGTTTGGGTCGGGACATTGTATATAATAGGGTAGTTA
>JBCBZE010000349.1:0-3596 GCA_039815505.1 Bacteroidota bacterium
CATCAATTTCATACCCCTTACCGGTTATCATGGATTTAAATTTTCCGTCACCCGTGTATGCGCATAAAGGGAAATAGGAAACGCGACCACTGGGTAAGAATCGCTCTTTCATAATACGCTCGTAATACGCATTGATTTCCGATCCCGAAGCAAGACTGTTAAGCCCTTTGTTTAAACCAACTTGATCTAATTGATCATTGCCCAATTCAAAAGAACTTACGCCATAAAAAGCGGAAGGTTGATGGAGCGTAACAAAGGGATAAGCCCTATTCCAGTGTCCGCCAGGTTTTTGGAACTTATCGATAATGGTGATGGTAGTTTTGGTCTCGGTCAGCAAAATGTCCGTGAAAGCCATACCTACCGCACCACTTCCAATAATTAAATAATCGGTTGCTAACATATCCTTTTAATTTTCTTAAACGGTTTTGCTATTTCTGATTTGTTTTTTCATCTCAGTTCCCCAAGCATTTATTTCTTCCAAGACGGGTAAAAGCGTGTAGCCTATATCCGTTATGGTATATTCAATTCTTAAAGGTACCTCTTTAAATACATTTTTTTCTAGTAGACCATCTTGTTCCAATTCGCCAAGTGTATTGGACAACATTTTATCACTTATATAGGGCAAAGCTATTTTTATTTGATTAAATCGTGTATAACCATCCTTTATTTTCCATAGTACCGCTGGTTTCCATCGCTTACCAATAAACCGTAAAGTGGTCATAAATGGGCAATCATACTCTAAAAATTTCTCGTTTTCAAAATTGACCGAGCTTGTTTTTCTCATACTTACCTTTTTGTTAGTTACATACCATTTGGTTATAATAAATCGAAACTACAATTTTGTGTTCAAGAAACAAATTAAAAACATGAATTATGAACATAGGTTTTATCGGCGCTGGAAATGTTGCCACAAGTTTAGGAAGCCTTCTGCATAATGCGGGGCATACGATTAAATACGCTACACGCACCCCAAATGAGGGTCAAGTATCTATTTTAAAGGCAATTTCATTTGCCGAAGTTGTATTTTTTACAATTCCGTACACGGCTATGAAAGAAGTGCTAGTCACCTATAAAAAGGCTTTAAAAGATAAAATAGTGATAGATGTTACCAATCCGATCAATATTACGGATTGGTCGCCCTTGCATCTGGGTGAGGATAGTGGCGGAGAACAAACGTCACGGATGCTTCCGGAAAGTAAGGTAGCTAAGGCATTTAATACGGTTTTTGCAGATGTCATGGATGCCGGGAAACAACAATTTAGCGAAAATAAACTAACCGTATTTATTGCTTCCGATGATGGAACGGCGGCCGATTTGGTAAAAAGACTGTCAGAAGATGCCGGGTTCAATGGTCTTGTTGTGGGAGGCATAGAGACTTCCAGATATTTGGAGGCATTGGCACATTTAAACATTGCGATTGCGTTAAATGGTGGGGGAACGGATGCCGGATTCGCTTACTTTCAAAGAAAATAAGGATGATCGGAGGTACGTAATTTTTGAGTATTGCCATAAACCTTTCTTTTTCTTAACCATTAGTTATACTATATCGTTTGAAGCTTAATTGAACTGTAATATTCCCGTAACGCTAAGGGTACGTTGTCTTTTTATTTTTAAGCAAATAAAAAATCAATCAATGGAAAGAAAGACAGTATCTAGGAGAACCTTCTTGGCAAAGGCGATCATTGCCTCTGGAGGAATTATTTTAAGTTCACATGTAGTCGCTTGTGTACGCGATTTCGAAGGAGAGGACGATGATGGTCCGGCAGACAGGATTCCAAGATTTTTGCATGGTGTGGGCAGTTTTGACCCTACCGCGACGGCGGTAATCATATGGACCCGTTTTACCCCTGTTGAAACCGAAGTCGGGTTTTCTATTCCCATTAGGTGGCAGGTAGCTACGGATGAAGGCTTTACCCATATTGTAAAACAGGGAGTGGAACAGACTTCTTCTTCCGATGATTTTACGGTGGTCAAGGACGTTACCGGATTATCTCCCAATGGCAAGTATTACTATAGATTTTTACACGATACCCTATCGGAAGAGTCCGTGATCGGAGAGACTATAACACTTCCTTTGGCAGGTGATGCTGTTTCCAGTATAAAATTAGCGGTCTGCTCGTGTTCTAACTTTCCTGCGGGGCTATTTAATGTATATGATGCCATGGCCAAGAGCGATGCCGATGTAATTGTACATTTAGGGGATTACATTTATGAATATGAGGAAGGCGGTTTTGGAACCAATGAAAATACCGAAGCACTGGGCCGTGTACACGATCCCAAGACTGAAATATTGAGTCTGGAGGATTATCGTTTGCGTTACCGCCAATATAGAACGGATGAAGCCCTGCAATTGGCGCATCAAAAGAAACCATTTATTGCGGTGTGGGACGATCATGAGCTTACCAATGACGCCAATATATCGGGTGCCGAAAACCATGATGATTCCGAAGGGTCTTTTGAGGCAAGAAGGGATAGGGCCATCCAAGTATATAGTGAATATGTACCTGTACGTACCTCCGATAGGAATATTATCTATCGTAATTTTGAGTTCGGTGATTTGGTAAACTTGGTTATGTTGGATACACGCATCATAGCCCGCTCACCGCAATTGAGTTTCACTGACTTTTTTGAAGCTGATGGTAGTTTTGATTTTGTAGGCTTTCAAACCGCTTTGTTTGACCCCAATAGGAACTTAATAGGACCGGAACAACTATCTTGGGTGGGAGGTGCCATAGGGACCAGTAGTGCGCAATGGCAGGTTTTGGGACAGCAGGTATTGATGGGAACCATGACGGTGCCCGCTGATCTTTTAGTGTCTATCGGAGCGATAGCGGCTGGTAATACTTCGCCAGAAGTGATTCAACAATTGCAACAGCTCATTGTGGAGTTGTCCACAATTAAAGCAAGATCTTTGGCGGGTGATCCAACCCTCACCGAGGAAGAGCTAGCCCGTATCAACACCGTATTGCCGTATAACTTGGATGCTTGGGACGGTTATCCCCTGGAACGCGAGCGACTTTATGCCTTACTTAATGGTAAGAACGTAGCTGTTTTGGCGGGTGATACCCATAATGCATGGAACAGTGACCTAAAAGATGCCAATGGTTCCATAATAGGTGAGGAATTTGCCTGTCCCGGCGTTACCTCTCCAGGATTTGAGGGGTTGTTCGGTAATGATGCGGCAACTATTGCCGGTATAGAGCAAGCATTTGTTTTATTTATCGATAATCTTAAATACTTTGATGCCTCGAGAAGGGGTTATGTGCTTGCAGAGTTTACCCAGGGTACGGCAAGGGCATCCTATCGGTTTGTGGATACTATTGCTTCTACGGCTTACAATGAATTTGAAGGTAACAACGCTGTTTTTATGGTTTAAGCTTGGCGATGTTAAGGGTTTAAACCTTAGCGAACCCTATATAAATACCCCGAACACCAAATTGAACGGTGTCCGGGGTATTACGTTACTTCCTACTATGTTTCTTGTGTTGCCTGTGATGTTTTCCCTTTCGGTGTTGCATCTTTTTCCACTGATCAAATTGTTCTTCTGTCAAAATTTGCTTCATTTGATCTTGTACCGCGATCTGACGGTCCAATCG
>JBCBZE010000425.1:0-2164 GCA_039815505.1 Bacteroidota bacterium
AAGTTTTATTTGGATGATAACAGAACCCCGGTTTCCTATGAAGATCTCCCGGAAAATTTGGTAAACGCCTTGGTAGCGACCGAGGACGCCAGATATTATAACCATTCCGGAATCGACGCTAGGGGTACCTTAAGAGCTGTGGTCTTTTTAGGCAAAAAAGGTGGTGCAAGTACCATTTCCCAGCAGTTGGCAAGACAATTGTTTGTAGGAATCCGTTCAAAAAGTAAACTTCAGGCACTTACACAAAAAATAAAGGAATGGGTCATAGCTACTCGCTTGGAACGTAACTACACCAAGGAAGAAATCATGGCTATGTACATGAACATCTACGATTTTAATTATAATGCCGACGGTATCCGTTCCGCATCACGGATTTATTTTGGAAAAGAACCCAAAGACCTTAAAATAGAAGAATCGGCCGTCTTGGTGGGAATGTTAAAAAATTCATCGCTTTATAATCCCATTCGAAGAGAAGAGCTTGTCTTTAACAGAAGAAATACCGTGTTGGGACAAATGGCAAAATATGATTTCATTACGGAAAAAGAAAAGGACTCGTTGCAGGCCCTCAAGATGGATATCAATTTTAGTCCTGAATCGCATCGAGAAGGCTTGGCTACGTATTTTCGAATGTACCTCCAGGGCTTTATGAATAAGTGGATAGCGGAAAATCCAAAACCAGCTTTGGAAGGTGAACGGGACAAATACAACATATATCTGGACGGGCTAAAGATATATACGACTATTGATTCTAGAATGCAGGCCAATGCCGAAGAGTCCGTGAGGGAACATATGAAGCGATTGCAAGCTGAATTTTTTCATCAGAATACACCTGAACGTAATAAAACGGCCCCGTTTCTGGATTTGGAAAAAAACCAGATAGATGCCATAATGAACAGGGGGATGAAAAATTCGGATCGGTGGCGTACGATGAAGGCAAACGGAAAAACCGAAAAGGAAATCAGGGCTTCTTTTAACAAGAAAACGGAGATGACGGTTTTCGACTGGAATAGTGATACCCAAGAGAAGGATACGGTGATGACACCCTTGGATTCCATACGTTATTATAAATCCTTCCTAAGGACGGCTATGATGTCCATGGAACCGCAAACCGGACATGTAAAAGCATGGGTGGGTGGTCTTAACTTTAAGCACTTTCAATACGATAATGTAATCCAGGGAGCGCGGCAGGCCGGTTCTACTTTTAAACCTTTTATATATGCCGCCGCAATCGATCAACTGCGACTATCACCTTGTGATTCCCTCCCCGATACACAATACTGCATAGAAGCGGGAAAACACGGAAATATAGACCCTTGGTGTCCCAAGAATTCCGTTGGCCAATATTCCGGAAAAAATTTGACCCTGAAAAATGCCCTTGCCAACTCCGTAAATACGGTCACGGCGCAGTTAATAGATAAGGTAGGTCCCAAAGCAGTGGTGTCCATAGTGAAGAACTTGGGTCTTACCAAAGAGATTCTTGAAGTGCCTTCCATAGCGCTGGGAACACCGGATTTCAGTGTATATGAAATGGTAGGTGCTTATGGTACTTTCGTAAATCAGGGCGTGTATGTAAAACCGGTAATGGTTACACGGATAGAGGATAAAAATGGCACAGTCCTCTATGAATATGTTCCAAAGACAAGGGATGTATTGAGCAAGGACGTGGCCTATGCCATGGTAGATTTAATGTCTGGCGTTACCCAAGGGGGTTCAGGGACTCGATTGCGGACAGAAGGCTTTGATAAATGGCGAAAGGAATACAAGGAAATTATTACGGGATATCCGTATAAGTTCACCAACCCAATTGCGGGAAAAACTGGGACAACACAAAACCAAAGTGATGGATGGTTTATGGGCATGGTACCCAATCTGGTCACCGGAGTGTGGGTCGGGGGTGAAGATAGGGCAACACATTTTAAGAGCATAACCTATGGACAAGGGGCCTCTATGGCCTTGCCCATATGGGGGCTATATATGCAGAAAAATTACGCCAATGAGGAATTGGGGGTTTCCAAGGGAGCTTTTGAGAAACCGTCAAATCTTTCCATAAACGTGGATTGCACCAAAATTAGGGAAGAAATACGCAAGGATACCGACCTAGAGGACGATTTAGACGATTTGGATTTTTAACAAAAGACTTTTTTACCCGTTGGAAACGGCATTG
>JBCBZE010000428.1:0-2125 GCA_039815505.1 Bacteroidota bacterium
ACAAAATCCGCACCAGCTTCCTTAGCATCCGCTTCTTTATCAGGGGTTACCAAAGCCAAAACTTTTACATCCTTACCGGTTCCATGAGGAAGCGTAACAACGCCACGCACCATTTGATTTGCTTTTCTGGGATCAACCCCTAAACGAACCGCAATATCTATTGATGCATCAAATTTTGTATTGGTTATTTCTTTTACCAAAGCAGAGGCTTCTTCCACTGAATAGAGCTTATTCTTTTCTATCTTGGAATATGCTTCCTTTTGCTTTTTAGTTAATTTTGCCATTTTAAATTGCTTTTAAGATTTTAAAAAGGTCTCTTTCCCGAAACCTTAAGACCCATAGACCTTGCCGTACCTGCAACCATGCTCATGGCCGATTCCATGGTAAATGCATTAAGGTCTACCATTTTGTCTTCGGCAATAGCCTTAACCTGATCCCAGTTTACACTTCCAGATTTTACCCGGTTAGGTTCGCCAGATCCCTTTTTAATCTTAGCCGCTTCCAATAGCTGAACTGCCGCTGGTGGTGTCTTAACGACAAAGTCGAACGACTTGTCCTTATACACGGTGATAACAACGGGCAATACTTTGCCTGGTTTGTCCTGTGTACGAGCATTGAATTGCTTACAGAACTCCATGATGTTAACGCCGGCAGCACCTAAAGCGGGTCCAACCGGTGGCGATGGATTCGCTGCACCTCCCCTAACTTGTAGTTTAACTACTTTACTTACTTCTTTTGCCATTGTTTAAAATTAAATGTAAAGGTGTGTTTATTGGAAGCAACACAACTTTTAACTATGTAACAGTTCTTTTTATACTTTCTCTACTTGCATGTAGCTTAATTCCAATGGTGTTTTTCTTCCGAAAATCTTAACCATCACCTCTAGCTTACGCTTTTCTTCGTTTATTTTCTCTACCGTACCATTAAATCCATTAAATGGACCATCGATTACTTTTACCGTTTCGCCCAAAATAAATGGTATAGCGATACTATCCGTGCTAACGGCCAGTTCATCTACCTTGCCTAACATTCTATTGACCTCCGATTTACGTAAAGGCACGGGGTCGCCGCCTTTTGTTTCTCCCAGGAAACCTATTACATTGGTAATGGACCGTATGATGTGAATCATTTCACCACCAAGATTTGCCTTGATCATGATATAACCGGGAAAATAAACGCGCTCCTTGTTTATTTTCTTGCCATTACGTATTTGCACTACTTTCTCCGTTGGCACCAAAACGTCTTCCAAATAATCGGAAAAACCATGACGGTCAACCTCGGATTCTATATAGCCTTTGATTTTGTTTTCCTGACCACTGACTGCCCTAACCACGTACCATTTTTTTTCCAACACTTCTGACATAGGGTCTATCTTAATTGATTACGTTTTTGAAATACAATTGAATGAGTTCACTAAAAAGTGAATCGACACCCCAGGTAGCCAAAGCGAACAGTATGGAAAACACTGCAACAATTACCATAAGATTAGAAGATTCTGCCCTGGACGGCAAGGTTACATTGTTCCTTAACTCTTCTATTGATTCCTTGATATATGTAAACATATTGTAATTCTTTTATTCTCATTTTTGGCACGGGAGGAGAGACTCGAACTCCCGACACCTGGTTTTGGAGACCAGTGCTCTACCAACTGAGCTACACCCGTTTATATTTACATTGAAAGGTATCCTGCCTTAGCAGAACACCCTCAATGCAATAACTTAATATGGTAATTATATTAATCTAGAATTTTGGTAACCTGACCGGCACCTACCGTTCTACCACCTTCACGAATCGCAAATCGCAAACCATCGCTCAATGCAATAGGTTGAAGCAAATCCACAGTTATCGTAAGGTTATCCCCAGGCATTACCATTTCAACTCCACTGGGAAGGTTAATGGTTCCTGTTACATCCGTAGTCCTAACATAGAATTGTGGACGGTAGTTGTTATGAAATGGTGTATGACGGCCACCTTCTTCTTTTTTAAGGATATAAACCTCAGCTTCGAACTTGGCATGTGGCTTAACGGAACCTGGCTTACAGATTACCATTCCTCTTTTGATGTCAGATTTTTCAATACCCCTCAAAAGAATACCAACATTATCACCGGCTTCACCTCTATCCAA
>JBCBZE010000180.1:0-7153 GCA_039815505.1 Bacteroidota bacterium
AAAATAGTGGTGAATTTTTTTAAGTTTTGTTTTATAAAATCAAAATAAACGGTAATGATATCTCCAAAACCGCGATCTATTTTAAGTTCTATGTACTTGTTGGGTTGGTTGTTTTGCATCTATTCTGTTTAACATGATGGGATATATGATGTAATAAAAAATAATCAATAAAAAAGAGGTACCTATAATTAGGAAGGCCAGCCAAACGGGCATATCGGAATATCGTGTGATAAAACCTTCTATAAACCCAGCGATAACAAAGAAAGGCAAAGTGCTTATGACCACTTTTAACCCGTCCTTGGCCCCTTTCATGAAGGAAACCCTTCTGGAATAGGTTTTGGGAAATAATATGCTGTTTCCCATGATAAGTCCTGCACAACCGGCGATGATGATTACTGAAATTTCTATGGTACCATGCAACCAAATTTGTTTATTGGCTTCAAAGAACACCCCTTTGGTATAAAAAAAAGTGATAAAAGCCCCTAGCATGACCCCATTGCTGAAAAGGATATAGGCCGTGCCCAAGCTTGCCATTACCCCAAAGGCAAACGCTAGAAAGGCCACTCTAATGTTGTTTATGGTGATTCCCAAAAAAGTACCTATTTCACTGCCGCTCTTATAGATGGCCGTAGGGTTACCTTCCGCAATGTTATTAAGTGTTAGGTTTACATAGGCATCCCCGAGTATTAAACGTACAAAACTGGCATCGTTCAAAGCGGAAATACTTCCGATCGCCGTTGCAACGGCAAAAATGAGAAAAGCAATACCCAAGGTACCGTGGTATTGTCTAAAGAACAGTGGAAATTCCGTTAGCCAAAAGTCAAGAATACGATTGCGGCTTTCTTTCTTGTTCTTGTAAATTTTTTGATGCGCTTGGGAAGCCAAAGAGTTCAAATACAATAAAGTCTTGCTTTCGGCGTAATAGGTTTGCGCATAGGCCAAATCATTTGTTAGCTGAATATATCCATTGGCAAGCTCATCTGGTTTAATGGAGGCGTTAAAGTTGATAGCCTTTTCAAATGCTATCCATTTTTCCTTATTTTGCTTTACGAAAGCAGCCTCGCGCATAGGTAGTTTACTTAAAAGTTAAAAATAACATTAATATGTCCAACCTTCAAATCAATACAACGCAAAATGTCAACTTAGATTATAAAATTGTTAGTATTGGTGAGCGCATCGTTGCTTTTTTTATTGATGGGTTTATCCTTTATCTCTATGCGGTACTGGTAAACGTGGTCGGTGATGCCATAGGATATATATATGAGGACGGATGGACCCAAAGAGGGCTGGTGGCCCTCATATTTTTACCTGCCATGTTCTACAGCTTATGGATGCATAGTCTTTTTAACGGACGTACGGTGGGGAAAATGTTGTTGAAAATGCGCGTTGTACGGGTAGACGGAACACCGGTGCATTGGTCCAACTATTTGGTGAGATGGTTATTGCGATTGGTGGATATTTGGATTTTTACCGGTGCGGTAGGTTTACTCACCATTCTTTTTTCTGAAAAACGACAACGATTGGGAGATGCCGCTGCCGGTACAGTGGTCATCAGTACCAAAAATAACACGAAAATATCCCACACTATTCTGGAAGAGGTAACTGGGAACTATGAACCCAAATTTACCAATGTAACCCTTCTTACGGACAAAGACGTACGCCTGATCAAGGATACCTATCTCATAGCCCAACGAAGCGATGACTATAAAACCATGAAAGCACTTAGAAGTAGGGTGGAGGAGATTTTGGGTACCCAATCCGAGCTCTATGATAAGCAGTATTTGGACACTGTTCTAAAAGATTACAATTTCTACACCCAACAAATTTAGGCTTATGTTCTACTTTACCATTGATATTTTGGGCACTATTGCCTTTGCTATTTCAGGGGTTTTGGTGGCCATTAGAAAAAAGCTAGATCTCTTTGGTGTATTCATAGTGGCTTTTGTCACGGCGGTAGGGGGCGGAACCTTGCGTGATATTCTTATTGGACATACACCTGTGGTTTGGCTGCGGGAATCGGTTTATATCTCTACCATCATTGGCACGGTGGTGCTTGCCGTTATTTTTAGGAACAGATTAAAATACGTTAGCACATCCTTGTTCTTATTTGATACTATAGGAATAGGGCTCTATACCATGGTGGGTATAGAAAAAGGTCTTTCCACGGGGCTTTTGCCCATAATGTGCATTGCTTTGGGGACGATCACCGCCAGCTTTGGGGGCGTGATCCGTGATATATTGTGCAATGAGATTCCCGTTATTTTTAGAAAAGAGATTTATGCCACGGCCTGTATTTTGGGAGGTATTGGTTATTTTCTATTGAACAAACTTCCTTTGGCGGATACCTATGCCTATCTGGCGGGCATTGTTATTGTTATCGCCATACGTTTGCTGGCCGTACGTTTTAAGATTGCTCTCCCCAGTATTTACGGTTCTGCCAAGCGGTAGAACGCGCTGCCGTTTACTGAACGACCTCCGCCTTAAAAATATAAATGTTCTGTTCTGGCCAGTCGCCATCACCAACGGGTTGTTCGCTTATTTTATCCACAACGTCCATTCCTTTTATTACCCTTCCAAATGGGGTGTAACCACCGTCTAAATGGTACGAACCCGGTTTGGTCACTACAATAAAGAACTCAAATGGGGAAGCCAGTTTATGCGGGTTGTCGTTTTCGCTACTGGGCATGGAAATAACGCCCCGGTGATGCTTATGTCCCTTACGGGTATCCGGAGGTAATAAGTACCTTCCGATATCCCTACGTTTTCTCGCGGTTTCCCTATTGTCCGCGTTCCCTCCTTGGATAATAAAATTTTTGACGACCCTATGAAAATAGGTGTTGTCAAAATATCCTTTTCTGGTCAGGTAGATAAAATTGGCTTTATGATATGGAACGTTGTCATATAGCTCTACGGTAAATTCGCCAAGGCTCGTAGTGAGCTTTACTCTATTTTCTTTCAAGGTTTTGTTGTACTCAAAAAAGAAATCGATGGCATTTTCTTCCGTAAGCAGAAATTCTTCCGCCTCTTTTTCCTTTTTGGATGGGACAAGGCTATCCGTGACTACCGTATCTTTTTCTATTTTCTTCTGTTTGGGGGCCGATTTCTTTTGGGGAGCGTCTTTGCAGGCAGCTAAAAAAAATAATAGTATTATTGTACAGTAACCGAAGGTCTTGCGATCCATGAAATTTGATGATTTTTCTAAACAGGTATCAAAAATAAAAAATCTTACGCTCCCGGGAGCGTCTTCGCATTATAAAATGGCACCAGTGGAGCGGGTCCAGGAGTTAAAAGCGATCAAAGCCAGAAAAACAACACCCAAGAAAGCGGGAGTAATGGCTTTGTTTTATTCAGATGTGGATGATTATACCCGCTTATTATTGATCCTTAGAAAGACCTACCAAGGAGTACATTCCAATCAAATTGGTTTTCCCGGTGGAAAAGTGGAGCGGTCCGATGCCGATTTGTTGGCCACGGCACTTCGTGAAACCGAAGAGGAAGTGGGTGCCAACCCTATTCATATACATGTGGTTAGATCCCTTACACGGATTTATATACCGCCAAGTAATTTTGAGGTACAACCTTATATAGGTCTGTATGATAAAAAAGCACCTTTTAAAATACAGGAGACCGAAGTAGAAGCATTGGTAGAGGTTCCCTTAACGGATTTTATGGACGATTCTAAGGTGGTTAACCAAAGATTAACAACCTCCTACAGTAAACAACAAATTGCCGTACCTGCCTATAAATTAAATGGTTATACCGTTTGGGGTGCTACTGCTATGATGCTAAGTGAAATCAAAGAACTATTTAAACAGGTGCTATAAGCGTCATTTTCGTATTTTAGCACCCTTACGAACAACTATGGGCTTATTTAAAGAGAATCCTTTTGGGCACATCCTTTTTCTTAAAAAATGGCTCATACGAATTATGGGTATCATAACCCATCAACGCTATAAGGGATTCAACAAGTTGGAAATCGAGGGTTCGGATGTCATACGAAATCTGCCGGATACCAATGTACTGTTCGTAAGCAATCATCAGACGTATTTTGCGGACGTAGTGGCCATGTTCCATGTGTTCAACGCAAGCCTAAGCGGTAGGGACGATAATATAAAGAATGTTGGTTATTTATGGAGTCCCAAACTGAATATGTATTATGTGGCGGCAGCGGAAACCATGAAAAAGAGTTTATTGACCAAAATTTTGGCCTATGCCGGTTCCATTAGTATTGAACGCACGTGGCGCGCCGATGGGCAAGATGTGAACAGGCAGGTTAAAATGAGCGATATATCCAATATAGGTACCGCTCTCAAGGACGGTTGGGTCGTCACTTTCCCCCAAGGTACCACAAAACCGTGGAAACCCTTACGAAAGGGAACGGCACATATTATAAAAAAATATAACCCGGTCGTTGTTCCCGTTGTGATAGATGGTTTTCGTCGTTCCTTTGACAAAAAAGGATTACGTATCAAGAAGAAGGGTATTTTACAATCCATGGTCATCAAGCAACCTTTGGATATAGATTATGAAAACGAATCTATCGATTCCATTATCGAAAAGCTGGAGTATGCCATAGAACAGCACCCGTCTTTCCTAAAAGTAATTCCCCAAGAAGAACTACTGGCCTATGAAGAAGAGAACAAGCAGCGCAAATGGCGAAGGTAGGGTTATACCTCCAGTCGTTTTAATTCGTTGTAGTTTGCCCTGAGTTTTTTTAATAGAATCCCGTAAAGTAATTTGTAAAACAGCCAAATAAGCGCCAAAAGAATGGCTATGGTCACTACCGAGATTCCTATGATCATCACCCAAAATGTGGTTTCGTTTCCGGCATTGGAGGCGGCATCGTATAATTTTTTGCCATCTTCACCATAATTGAACACCCCATATACACTAATGATAAACGAGACGGTAAAAACCATAATATTAAACCATACATATTGGGTAACCGTACGTTTTACGTTTAGAATGGTCTTCATCAACTTTCTAGAGGAATCGGTGAACGATATCTTTTTGTAATTGACATAAAACTTATAAATAAAGAACAGTAAAACTAGATAGTTGACCACGGTCAATACCATGTTCAGTTCGTAAATATGAATGGTCTTCATGGTACTGAGGGATTCCTTATCCGTAAATACGATATTGATCACCGCCCAAAAAACAAACTCTATGATACTGATATAAAAAATCCATTTCACGATAGAGGAGGATTTTTTCCAAATCATTTTATAGATTTCATCATAGGATAATTTTGGATGTCTATTATCCTTTTTTTGCCAGTCTTTTTTCAACAATTCCAATTCGTCCATCATATCCTTAAGGATTAAGTATGGTTCTTAATTTAGTCTTTATACGATTCATCTTCACTCGGGCATTTACTTCTGTAATACCTAAAGTTTCAGAGATCTCACTATAATCTTTATCCTCCAAGTACAAGAAAACCAACGCTTTATCTATATCTCCCAGCTGCTTTACCGCCTTGTACATAAGGGTTAGCTGTTGTTCCTGGGTTTCATCGTATTCGTCCGATTTTATCTTATATATGACAGAATCATAATCTTGCGTCCTAATACGTTTTTTTGATTTTCTATATAGCGTGATCGCGGTATTTAATGCAACTCGATACATCCAAGTACTGAATTTTGCCTCTCCCCTGAATTTGGGATAGGCCTTCCATAGCTGTATGGTTATTTCCTGAAATAGATCTTTGTGGGAATCACGGTCATTGGTATATAAACTACAAACTTTGTGAACAATATTCTGATTGTTCTCGAGTTCCGTCACAAAACGATGTTCTAGTTCTTTGTTCAATGTAGGTTGGTTATGTATGACATATTAGTATAACCCCAGGGGTTTTTGTTACAGCAAGAGGGTCTTTTATTTGGATTTGGAAGATGTTTCCTCGCGAAACGCATATGATCGGACTATTTTCTATAGTCCAAAGCGGGGGGGCGGTCTCCCAACAGCGGTATATATGTGAAGTCGGCGCCGCGGCGTTCAATGAACTCTTCTTTTGCCTTGCTTACCAAGGAAGTATTGCGTAATAAATCGATAGCGGTCAGGGTTAAGGTTTTTGCGGCTACCATCATCCCTTTTTTACCTATGGATGTTCCGCCTGCCGCAACGGCCTGCCAGCTATGTGCCGGTGTGCCCGGAACCCATGTGGCGCTACCCATTCCTACGGTAGGTACCGTAAAACTAACATCCCCCACATCCGTTGATCCATAGGCCTTTGCTTGGGTTTTATACGGTTGTATGGCTGTAGCTCTATCTTCATCTACTTCCGGATAACCTAAGCTTTTGGCAATTTTATCCGCAAATTCCTTTTCCTCGGGCGTATATTGGACCCCTCCCACTTTGGATAGATTATCATGCATTAATTTTTGCAGCGTGAGGTTCGGCAATAACTCATGGGTACCACCGATCATTTCATAATCCATAGTGGTACCGGTACCTAAAGCGGCACCTTCTGCGGCTTTTACGATACGATCAAAAATATCGATGACCATATCCCTTTTATTATGGCGGGCATAGTAATACACTTCCGCATAATCCGGAACTACATTAGGTGCTTTTCCACCGTTGGTAATCACGTAATGGATGCGTGCTCTTTCAGGAATATGTTCCCGCATCATATTCACCATATGGTTCATGGCTTCCACCCCGTCTAGCGCGGAGCGTCCTTTCTCAGGAGATCCTGCCGCATGGGCAGAAATACCGTGGAACCTAAATTTAGCGGATTTATTTGCAAGCGCTGCACCGGCACTGGCCGCATTCTGGGAGCTAGGATGCCAATGCAAGGCAATATCCACATCCTTAAAAAGCCCTTCCCGTACCATATAGACTTTTCCGGATCCTCCTTCTTCGGCCGGACAGCCATAAAAACGTATGGTTCCTTTTACGTCATTGCTCTTCATCCAGTTTTTTACTGCAATGGCAGCCGCAGTGGACGCTGTTCCGAACAAGTGATGACCGCAGGCATGCCCAGCGGCTTTATCGGCAGATTTTTTTTCGGGAATCGCTTGTTGCGATAGGCCTGGAAGGGCATCGTACTCCCCTAAAATGGCTATCACCGGGGCACCCTTACCATATTCGGCTATAAAGGCCGTAGGGATTCCTGCAACACCCTTGTTAATTGTAAATCCCTCGTCAC
>JBCBZE010000193.1:0-6685 GCA_039815505.1 Bacteroidota bacterium
AAACCGGGCAAGATCTGGATACGAGTATTTTCCAAAAGATGGTAATAGAGCGTATGTAATCGCCCAGTTTTTTCCTAGAATGGCGGTTTACAGTGATGTAGAAGGGTGGCAAAACCATCAATTTTGGGGAAGTGGAGAGTTCGCATTGCCCTTTGGGAACTACGAAGTGAACATTACGGTTCCTGCCGATCATATTTTGGATGGTACGGGCGTACTCCAAAACAGGAAAGAAGTATTCTCCAAAGATATGATGAAGCGCTATGAGCAGGCAAAAAAATCATATGATAAACCTGTTTTGATCGTAACACAGGCCGAAGCGGAGGCAGCGGAAAAGACATTTTCCGAGAAAAAGAAGACATGGAAGCTAAAGGCTACCAACGTAAGGGATTTTGGTTTCGCCACCTCCCGGAAGTTTATATGGGACATGCAGGCGGTTAAGTTGGGCAAAAGAGACGTAATGGCCGTATCCATGTATCCCAAAGAAGGTAATCCTTTATGGGAAGAGCTCTCTACCAAAGCAGTTGTGGGTACTTTAAAGTCCTACTCCGCACATACTTTTGATTATCCATACCACAAGGCTATATCCGTACATGCCAAAAACCAAGGGATGGAATATCCTATGATTTGTTGGAATTACGGAAGACCAAACGAGGACGGTACCTATTCGGATAGGGTTAAGTATGGTATGATCAGCGTTATCATTCATGAAGTAGGTCATAATTTTTTCCCCATGATCGTAAATTCGGACGAACGTCAATGGGGTTGGATGGACGAAGGTTTGGATACGTTTATGCAATACATAGCAGAACAGGAATTTGGTGCCGAGTTTCCGGATGTTATCGCACCCAATGAAAATTATCCTTCCCGCAGAGGGGCGCCTTCCAAAATTGTTCCTTACATGAGCGGGGACCAAAGTACTATTGCTCCCATTATGTCCAATCCGGAAAACGTATATCAGCTAGGGCCCAATGCATACGGAAAACCGGCTACAGCACTTAATATACTTCGGGAAACGGTTATGGGCAAAGATTTGTTCGACCATGCTTTTAAAACCTATGCCAATCGTTGGAAATTTAAGCACCCGACCCCGGAAGATTTTTTCCGTACTATGGAAGATGCATCTGCGGTGGACTTGGACTGGTATTGGAGAGGATGGTTCTATACAACGGATTATGTGGATATAGGGGTAAAAGGTGTTAAGAAGTATTATGTAACCAATGCCCCCACTAAGGAAATGCAGGAATATATGGCTGCGAGGAACCTTACGGAGGCAGATTTACCACAATTGGTGTACTTGGCCGAAGAGGACAGTGAGGATTTTGATCCTTCTTTGAAGGGCAAATCACCTTCTGAAAGCTCTACGACCCTTAAAGAGTATCTTATGGATAATTTAACCGCGGATGAAAGGGCGGCTATAGAAGAACCAAAGTATTTCTATGAAGTTACCTTTGATAAACCAGGAGGTATACCTATGCCATTGATCGTAGAGTATACCTATGCGGACGGGAGCAAGGAGAATGTAACCTATCCTGCAGAAATTTGGCGAAAAAATGATGCAGAAGTAAAACGTGTCGTTTCTTCCCAAAAGGAATTGGTGGGTATCATCGTTGATCCAAAAGCGGAGACGGCGGATATAGACCCTGCCAACAATTCATGGCCCAAAAAAGAGGATAAATCCAACTTTGATAAGTTCAAGGAAAATATCAAAGGGAAATAAGGTGGTTTTTTAGGGTCGGATGACTTTTAATACAATGTGTTTCGAGCGGAGTCGCTGATAACTACCCCATATGGAGTGGTTCTCGACCCCGCTCGATGCATTTATACCCACTTGGTTATTTAATGCTTCTTTTTATTTAGCACGTAAACTTCATTATATTTGTAGTATGTTTTTTAGTATGCCTTTATTTATAAGCGGAGCGGAGATTTTCTTTATCATGTTCGTGGTAGTTATGGTTTTTGGCGCCGATAAGATTCCGGGTATCGCCAAGGGATTGGGAAAAGGAATGCGTCAATTAAAGGATGCTACTGAAGATATTAAACAAGAAATACAAAAGAGCGCTGAAAAACAAGGTATAGATACGGACTTCACAAAGGATATTAAGAAGGAAATAGATAAGGTAAAGGACAATGTGGATGAGGTAACCGGTGTTATCAAAAGAAAGTAGAATGCTGGATAAATTGTTGGAATGGGATACCGACACCTTTATTTATTTGAATAGTTTGGGTAGCGAACCCTATGATTTTTTCTGGTCTACCGTTACCAATATTTCCACTTGGATTCCCCTGTTCCTGCTATTTGTTTTTCTTGTTTTTAGTAAATACCCACCAAAAAACGCATTGTACATTACCGTAACGGTTGTTTTGCTTGCTTTTTTTATAACCACTTTTACAAACATTACCAAAGAACTTGTTGGAAGGCTAAGGCCCAATAATAATGAGGAAATAAACTCATTTATCAGAATCGTAAAAAACCCCCAGAGCCTAAGTTTTTTTTCCGGACACGCTTCCAGTTCTTTTTCCATAACTACGTTGATCGTACTTTTTTTAAGAAAAAAAATAAGTTGGGTATGGTTGTTCTACCTGTGGCCTTTGTTGTTTGCCGCCAGTAGGATATATGTAGGTGTGCACTATCCCATAGATATTATTGTAGGTGCTTTGGTAGGTTTATTATCAGCCTTTTTATTCTATGGATTATATCGGAAGCTTATAACACCCTACTTACTGTAAGCCCGTCCCGTATGGGCAATACAACGGTTTCTATACGAGGGTCCTCTTTCAACTTTTTGTTGTAACCCAATAATGTCCTGGTTGCCATGTCCCCTTTCTGTAAAGGCGCTACTACCTTTCCCGACCAAAGCACATTGTCCGATAAAATAATACTTCCCGGTCTTGTTTTTTCTATCACACATTCAAAATAAGCGTCATAGCTTTTTTTCTCTGCATCAATGAAAATAAGATCGAACAGGACATCCAGTTTGGGAACAATATCCAACGCATCCCCCAAATGTTGTTCAATGCTGTCACCAAACCCGCTTTTATGGAAATAACGCCTTTGCATATCTACCAATTCTTCATTGATATCCACGGTATGCAACATACCGTCTTTTTGTAAACCCTCTGCCAAACAGATCGCGGAATATCCCGTGTACGTGCCTATTTCCAAAATGTTTTTTGGGCTCAAGATTTTGGATAGCATACTTAAGACCCTACCTTGAAAATGACCGGTGATCATTCTTGGCTGTACCACTTTTAAGTTTGTTTCCCGGGTTAGTTCCTTTAATGCCGATGGTTCGTCTTCAGAATGTTCCGCAATATAATTTTCTATGTCCTGTGATAAGAAATGCATTCATTATTTTTTTATAAAATTATAGAAATATAAGTTACTTTAGGATATTGGATTAAATAGAAGTACGATGGAAAAGTATAAAGTAAGAACGGCCGCTTTGGAAGACTTAAGTATATTGTTGCGTTTTGAGCAGGGAATTATTACCGCTGAAAGGCCTTTTGACATAACCCTCAAGGAAGATCCCATCAACTATTATGATCTAAGACAACTAATCTTATCCGATGAGTCCGAGGTCGTGGTGGTGGAACATGATTCACGAATAATAGGATCTGGGTATGCAACTATAAAAGCCGCTAGACCCTATTTGGACCATAAGGTATATGCCTATCTTGGTTTTATGTATACCGATGCCGAATATAGGGGAAAAGGTGTAAATCGTCTCATTGTAAATGCCTTAAAGCAATGGTCTTTGGATAGGGGGTTAAATGAGATTCGCTTAACCGTATATACCGATAACCTGGCCGCTATAAGAGCCTATGAAAAAGTAGGCTTTAAGCAACATATGATCGAAATGCGGATGGATAGGGACAAACTTTCATAGGCTATCCACGTAATTTCCTATTTCGATATTGTATTTTTGGGGAAAACTACGCTATGCAATTCCAAAATACGTTGGCTTTTGCCCAGCAACTGGACTTTAAGGACGAGCTTAGGAACTATCGCCGGGAATTTCATTTTCCAAAGGTGAGGGGGAAAGAAGTTATTTATTTCACCGGGAATTCTTTGGGGTTACAACCCAAAAGAACGAAAAAATATGTGGATGGGGTGATGACGGATTGGAGGGAACTTGCCGTAGAAGGACATTTTCATGGGGAGAAGCCCTGGTGGGATTACCATGAAAGACTGGCTGCTCCCTTGGCAAAGGTTGTTGGCGCGCAGCACCAAGAAGTTACGGTAATGAATACCCTGACCGTAAACCTCCATTTATTAATGGTTTCCTTTTATAGGCCAACACCAAAAAGATACAAAATTATTTGCGAGGAAAAAGCATTTCCTTCCGATCAATATATGTTTCAAAGCCAGTTGCGATTTCATGGACTTGAAACTGCGGATGCGCTAGTGGAACTTAAAAAAAGGAAAGGCGAACATTTTTGGAGGACAGAAGATATAGTAGCAAAAATCAATGAAGTTGGCAACGAACTGGCTTTAGTGCTCATTGGTGGTGTAAATTACTATAACGGTCAGGTTTTTGATATGGAACGTATTACCGCGGCAGGACAATCCGTAGGTGCTTGTGTTGGATGGGACTTGGCCCATGGAGCTGGAAATGTAGCCCTGGAATTACATGATTGGGGCGTAGATTTTGCGGCTTGGTGCAGTTATAAATATATGAATAGCGGTCCTGGAAATGCTTCTGGCGTATTTATCCATGAACGACATTTGAACAAGAAAGGAATTCCCCGTTTTGAAGGCTGGTGGGGTACTAAAAAATCAACGAGGTTTTTAATGAAACCAGAGTTTGAACCGATGGAAAATGCAGATGCATGGCAAATAAGTAATGCACCTGTTCTATCTGTAGCGCCCTACTTGGCGTCCTTGGAACTCTTTGAGGAAGTGGGCATGGATGCACTCATTAAAAAACGGGAACAACTTACGGCATATTTAGAATTTGTACTTCGTGAAATAGATAAAGAGGTTGAAAGCACCTTCGAAATTATAACTCCTTCGGATAGAGGGTGTCAGCTATCCGTTTTTCTTCATGGCGAAGGTAAGTCATTGTTCAATTACTTAATGGAAAAGGGGGTGATAACCGATTGGCGCGAACCTAATGTTATCCGTTTGGCACCGGCACCTTTTTATTGTTCTTTTGAGGATATGTATCGTTTTGGACAAATTTTAAAGAAGGGGATTCTTGGCAGCTAAACCAACCTATTTTAATAAACATGAAAATAGATCAGGTGTTTTTTTGAATATAGTCCTTAGGGGTAAAGTGCTGATGTTTTTTGAATTGTCTGGTAAAATAGGATGGGTCGTTAAATCCACATCTATACATTACCTCGGATACCGAGCGTATGTTTTCATCGAACAACTCCTGGGCCTTTCTAGTCCTAAATTCATTTAAGAATTGGATGAATGATCGATTTGTCATTTTTTTAAAAAACCGACAGAACGAGTTTGTGGTAAGCCCCACTTTTTTTGCTAATACTGCGGAACTTATGGGATGGCCGTAGAATTCATTGACATGTTCAAAGATTACCTCCAATCTGCTAATATCCCCTGAATTAAAATGGGATAGGGAAGCACCATCCAATACGGTTTCATAATCCCTGGTCTTGGAAAGTTTTTCCAATATGGCTAGCAAATTAATAAGTTTTTGAGGGTTGTTCCTTTGTTGAAAATCTTCGAAGTGACACGAAAGTTTTTCTTTTACTTTTTTACCGAACAAAAGAACTTTTCCCGTTTCTTGAACAAGTTTTCCTATGGTCTTGAATTCGGGAAAAACCCCTATTTTGTCTTCTATAAAATCCTTACGGAATTGAATCACCACTTCTAAGTTGTCCCTATTATCCTTATTGCCAAAATCGGCATGGGGAATACTGGGCCCAAGGAACAATAGAATGCCATCTGTATAGTTTATGGTGTATTTATCTATTTTTAATAGGCCATTACCATTCTTTACGTACACCAACTCATATTCCGGATGAATATGCCAATTGGCCAATTCACAAATATCGTCATGGACATAAGTAGCGATCTTCAGAGAAGTATTTACCCCCACATCAATCGTTTCGTAAATAGGTTTCATGGGTCAAAATTAACCAAAATATGCCTATCATTTTTTATTTGGGAATAAATTGTCTTACAAATGGAATATTTTATCCTTTTTTTTGGAATACCAATAAAGTTATTTTGTATTAGGGATTTTGCCTTTGCACTATAGGGTTTACAACTTCCAATGAATTATTCGCTTTTAATGATCAACTATTAATGAAATCACTTTTACTTATTCTTTCCAACCAAAGGTATTTTGGTCCTGCTTGGGTTTTTGCAAGTCTTAATATATTATTTGGTACATGGGCAATTTACATTCCCACGGTCAAGGAAAAGTTGGGAATTGATAAAGCGGATCTTGGCATTGCAATATTTTGCCTTTCCCTAGGTGTATTTACAGTGTTCCCCATTGCGGCGAAAATCATCGATAGGTTAGGCGTAGGTAAAGCCACTTGCTATGGCTTATGGTTAAGTGGTCTTTCCGCTTTGCTCCCTTTATTAGCCCCTAATTATTATATATTGATGGGGTCTCTTTTTTTGTTCGGGGCAACCAACGGTTTTACGGATATTTCAATGAACACTTTGGTAACGGAGATAGAAAAAGAGGACCAAAAACAGTTTATGTCC
>JBCBZE010000111.1:0-9222 GCA_039815505.1 Bacteroidota bacterium
ACATTAAAATATTTACTGTTCCAAATGGCGGGATTAAAATTTTTCCCCATGGCAAATCCATAAAAAATAACCACGGAAGCTATGGATTTGAACATGAAAAAATACACGATCCAAAACTCCGAAGTAGAACTTGTCTTGGAAAACAACCCGTTAGGCACCATAAGGGTGGCCAAATAACTAATGAGCAATACAAGGACCGTTAAGTTTTTAATGTTCTTAAAGGGCCACATGAGGAGTTTTCTCAATGGATGCAAATCATTGCCCCATTTATGGATCAAATAGAAATAATCATTACCGATAGGGGCGAACAAAAGCGGATCGTCCTTGTCCTCTAATTTAAAGAGTTTGGAAGGTGCGATGATCTTAAATCCCTTGATCTCTATACCATGGATTTTTTGCAGGTGCTTTATTTTCGAAATAGCTTCCTGAGGGATTTTTCCCTTAAAATAGGTCGAATTTAGGAATCTGAGCCTATAATCTATACATATATCTTTGATCTGGTCTATATGATAGATACGATCGGTCTCCAAAAGATCAAAATTAAATTGGTTATACACCGTATTGGAAACACCGTTTATGTTCTTTTCTATCTTTTCAACGGTCTCCGAATCCTGTTGTAAAAGCCGGTATACATTTTGTATGATATGTTCTTCTTTTACATCAGTGGTCTTGTACTTGGCAAGCTTTTCTTCAATATTTGTTTTTTTCAGGAACATTTCTTTTTCTTTTAGCAACTGTATCAAAATTAAACAATTAGATGATTGGTTGTCTTTTATATATAAAAATGAAATTGTTAATTTTTTGTTAATTTCTATGAACTGCATATTCGATTACCCAAATAGCTTCGTAATTAATGTATATTGTCGATGATTTAATACCGTTAATCGGTTTTTACATTCTTTGACCCCAAAGCCCCCACTTATGAAAAACATAGTAACCCCACTATCCATTATTCTATTTCTTAGTAGTTTTTTAGCCTTTGCACAAGATGATCAATCGATCATAAAAAGCACCGAAGATTCGGAAAACCACACTACGCTTTTAGCGGCGGTACGTGCGGTAGATTTGGAAAGAACCTTGGACGAGGATGGCCCTTTTACGGTTTTTGCCCCATCGGATATAGCATTTAAAAAATTATCCGCGGACAAGGTGGCCAATTTGTTATTGCCAGAAAATAAACAAGAGCTACATTCCGTGGTAACCTACCATATTGTTGCCGGTGAGCTTACGGCCTCCAAAATGTTAAAAGCCATGTGCCGCGGTAAGGGAAAGGCTACGTTCACCACCGTTCAAGGAAATGAAATAACCGCTACCATGCGGGGAGTGGACATTGTATTAACGGATAATTTTGGCAACACGGCCAAGATTACCACAGCGGATTCTAACCAGTGTAACGGGGTCATACATGAAATTGATAGCGTAATTTTACCTAAAAAGCTATAGGTCGATTACCGTAACTTCGCGCCCAATTCCTTTTCGTAACGGTTTTGCAGCTTATGCATAATCTTATCTATCTGCTTATCCGTTAAGGTACTTTTTTCGTCCTGCAACGTAAAACTTACCGCATAGGATTTTTTACCTTCAGGGAGGTTTTTACCCACAAAGACGTCAAAAAGAGAGACGTTTCTCAAGAGTTTCTTTTCGGTTTGTAGGGCAATATCATACACTTCCTTAAAGGTAACGGAGTCTTCCAATAACAAGGCAAAATCTCTTTTTACCTCAGGGTATTTGGGAATGTCCGTGAAAGAAATATGATTGTGGGATGCTGTTTCCAACACTTGGTCCCAATTAAAATCTGCATATAGCACTTCTTGTTTGATATCGAACTTCCTTAGTATTGATTTTTTCACAACACCAAAGGATACGAGTTCCTTTTTGGCGTACTTAAGGGTTAGGCCTTCGGAAAATGCTTCGTTTTTAGCAGGACTACTGATGGTTTTGGACAACCCCAGGCGTGCTAATACATTTTCTATAACACCTTTTAAGAAATAAAAGTCCGTTTTTTTTGTAGCGGCCGCCCAATTATCGTCGTTTCTATTTCCACTGACCAAAAGCGATAGGTGTTTACTTTCTATCCTTCCCGAATCAAATTGATGATATGTTTTCCCAAACTCATAGAATTTTAAGTTTTGGGCCTTTCGATTAAGGTTATAAGAAATACTTTCCAATCCACTAAAGAGCATGTTCTGGCGCATCACCGAAAGATCTGAACTTAAGGGATTGAGCATTTTTACGGTATGCGCCTTGTTGATATCATCTAGGAGCCCATTGTATTCCGGAGTGGTAAGGCTGTTGTTCATGATTTCATAAAAGCCTTTTGCAGCTAGCATATTTCCAATGATATTCCGCAATTTGTAATCCTCAAACTTGGATGTTGGTGCTATGGAAGCATTGAACTTTTCCTTAAAGGCGATGTTGTTATAGCCATAGACCCTAAGAATTTCTTCGATTACATCTACTTCGCGTTGCACGTCTACCCGGTAAAAAGGAATACTAAGCCCTAAACCGGACTCGGTTACATTCTTTACCTTTATTTCCAGGGAGGCCAAGATAGATTTAATGGTATCTGTTGCAATTTCCTCTCCAATAAGTTTATTGACCTTGTTAAACGTTAAGAAAACATCGTAATCCTCTTTCTTGTTGGGATATAGGTCCACAATGTCCGATGTAATGGTACCTCCTGCAATTTCTTTGATCAATAATGCTGCCCTTTGCAGACAGTATTCCACGTTGTTGATGTCTATGCCCCTTTCGAACCGGAAGGAAGCGTCGGTATTTAAACCATGCCTTTTGGCCGTTTTGCGAATACTAACAGGATCAAAATAAGCGCTTTCCAGAAAAATGGCCGTTGTATTTTCCGTAACACCGGAATGTATTCCTCCAAAAACCCCGGCAATACACATGGGCTTTTCGGCATCGCATATCATAAGGTCGTCCTCGGTAAGTATTCTTTCTTCTTCATCCAAAGTAGTGAACTTGGTTCCCTTGGGTAGGGTCTGTACACTAATTTTGTTTCCCTTTATTTTATTGGCATCAAAGGCATGTAAGGGCTGCCCCAACTCATGTAGCACATAGTTGGTAGCATCCACTACATTGTTTTTAGGAGTAAGCCCAATGGCCTTTAACCGGTTTTTTAACCAATCCGGGGAAGGCTGTACAATTAGGTTACTGATGGTTACGCCACAATATCTGGGCGCAAGCGCATTATTTTGGACCAGTACGTCCATTTTTAAGGAACGGTCGTCAACATTAAAGTTGCTGGTGGAAGGTGTGATCAATTCCTTTAAGATCTCTTTTTGTTGAAGTCCTGCCTTTAAATCCCTGGCCACCCCATAATGGCTCATGGCATCGGCACGGTTCGGGGTAAGGCCAATTTCAAAAATAGTGTCGTTTTCAATTTCGAAAACTTCGGCACATGGGGTACCCGGTTCAAGCGTGTCGGACAGTACTAGGATGCCTTCATGACCCTTGCCTAGGCCCAGTTCATCTTCGGCGCAGATCATGCCGTGACTTTCCTCGCCCCTGATCTTCCCTTTTTTGATGGTCCATTCCTCGCCCTCGGGGGAATATAACTTGGTCCCTATGGTCGCAACCGGAACTTTCTGTCCTTTGGCCACATTTGGGGCGCCGCAAACGATTTGCACGGGATGGGGCCCTCCAATATGCACGGTAGTAAGTTTTAATCGGTCCGCATTGGGATGTTTTTCACAGCTTAGGACATGCCCCACAACAACCCCTTGTAATCCTCCTTTAATGGATTCATAAGGGGTTATGCCCTCGACCTCCAAACCTAGGTCCGTTAAAAGCTCTCCTGTTTTGGCTGCGTCCCAATCTATGGCAAGGAACTGCTTTAACCAGTTATACGAAATTTTCATTGGTTATTTTTAAAGCACCCAAAGATAAAACAATGCGGTAAGACATTCAATACGTATTGAATTGAATTGTTTTTATTTTTTGTTGTAAAGTTTCCCGTTATATTTGGACCTATACCGCAACAATTACGATCATGAACAAACTAGGCTTATCTTTAATTTTCATTGGTATTCTTTTTTCCTGTAAAGACCCCCAGCCCCTTTTGCCTAAAACCGGGGTATGGAGAGCCGAGTTGATTACGATGGATAATGCCGTCCTTCCGTTTAATTTCAAGCTCGAAAAAGATAGCGTGGGAAAGCATTTCATGGAAATATACAATGCGGACGAGGTCATAAGAATCAATGATGTGGAAGTAGGCAACGATTCTATCAAGATACGAATGGACGTGTACGAAGGATATATCAGCGGTACCTATACCCCCAATGAAATCAAAGGTGAATTTATCAAGGAAAGTTTGGATAGAATTGTACCGTTTACCGCTACCCACGGTATACATGAACGATTTTATGCCGATACATCGATTGAGGATGTTTCAGGGGTATGGGAAACAGAGTTTAGCGCTAATACGGCAGATAGCTATATGGCCAAGGGAATTTTTGACCAAAAAGGCAATAAAGTTTCGGGAACATTTAGGACTACTACGGGAGACTATCGCTATTTGGAAGGTGTTATGGACAATGATTCTTTAAAATTGTCCGCTTTTGACGGTGCACACGCTTTTTTATTTATGGCCAAGGTGAGTGATAGTAGTATAAACGGGACTTTTTACTCTGGGAACCACTTTAAGGAGCCCTTTGTTGGGCGCCGCAATGCCGGTTTTGAACTCCCGGATGAAGATGCATTGACCTATTTGAAGGAGGGTTACGACAAGCTGAGTTTTTCCTTCCCCGATGCCGAGGGGAAACCGATTTCCTTGGAGGATGAACAGTTCAAGGACAAAGTGGTGATTGTACAGATCATGGGAACTTGGTGTCCCAATTGCATGGACGAGACCAAATTCTACGTGAATTATCTAAAGGAACATAACCCTGCTGATTTAAAATTTGTGGGCTTGGCCTTTGAGTATGCCAAAACGGAGGAAGCCGCTTTTTCTGGAATTAAAAGGTTACAGGAAAGAATAGGGGTTCCCTATCCCATACTTCTTGCGCAATACGGTAGCTCTAATAAGGAAAGGGCACAAGAAAAGTTACCCATGCTCAATCATGTGCTGTCCTATCCCACCTCTATATTCGTGGATAAGAAAGGAACGGTCAGAAAAATACATACAGGATTCAATGGACCGGCCACGGGGGAAAAATTCATCCTTTTTCAAAAAGAGTTCAATGATTTTGTAACACTACTACTGGAAGAAGAATCAGCGTATTCTAAATGATGGTAGATTTCCCCAATCCTATGTTTTCATCGTTTATGTTCAGATGATCATCCGAATCTACGATGTTATCGGCAATGAAATCTCCTACATGATCGGTACCATAGTTGCTCTGGGCATCTAGGTCCGAAGTGGTTATATTTTTTCTTAAGGATTTGCCCACGGCCGTTACAACGGCATCGGCTTCTTCATTCAACCCAAAATGTTCCAATAACATGGCGGCGGAAAGAATGGATGCAATGGGGTTTGCAATATCCTTGTTCTTCGCCTGTGGATAGGAACCGTGTATGGGCTCAAACATGGCATTGTCCTTACCAATGGAGGCGGAGGGCAATAAACCAATGGACCCGCCTATAACGCTTCCTTCATCGGACAAAATGTCCCCGAACATATTTTCGGTCAGGATAACGTCGAACTGACTTGGGTTGAGTATAATTTGCATTGCCGCATTGTCCACAAACAAATAATCCAATTGTACACTGGGATAGCTTTCCCCAATTTTACGTACGACCTTACGCCATAGGCGAGACGATTCCAATACATTCGCCTTATCCACCAATGTTAATTTATTTCGCCTACTTTTTGCCGCCTTGAATGCTAAATGGGCGATTCGGCTTATTTCTTCTTCCGAATATTCACAGAGATCGGAGGCTATTGTTCCCGATTCGTTCAGTTTTTTTTCTCCAAAATAAATACCGCCCGTAAGCTCGCGATAGATGATAAAATCAGTACCCTTGATGATATCTTTCCGTAAGGGCGATTTTTCAATCAGGGTGGGGAAGACCCTCACCGGTCTAATATTGGCAAAAAGCCCCAATTCCTTACGTAACCCCAGTAGACCTTGTTCGGGTCGTACTTTGGCCTCTGGATCGTTATCGTATTTTGGATCACCAATAGCTCCGAACAAAACGGCATCCGAATCCTTGCATAAGCGTAATGTGGCATCAGGTAGGGGGCTACCGGTTTTATCAATGGCAATGGCACCTACCGTTGCCTGTGTATATGTAAAGCTATGATTAAACGTTTCTTCTACGGCCTGTAAACATTTCACGGCTTGGTTAAGAACTTCGGGTCCAATACCATCACCCGGTAAAAGGGCTATTTTTAAATTCATTAAGCTAAACTTTCAATGTTTATATTGCTGGAAACAATGATCTTGTGGATATCCTCATCCATAATTTCTTTCTTTTGGTCAGCAAATTTCAAAAATTCTTGATACACGGTATCCAATTGAAGTTTCGTAAGTTCATAACCTACTTTTTTTGCCCGGTACGCCAAGGCAGCTCTACCGCTTCTTGCAGTAAGCACAATGGATGACTCGTTGACACCTACATCCTCCGGATCAATAATTTCATAGGTTTCCCTGTTTTTGATCACCCCATCCTGATGTATTCCAGAACTGTGCGCAAAGGCGTTGGAACCTACGATGGCCTTGTTGGGTTGTACGGGCATTCCCATTTTTTGGGATACCATAAGACTGGTGTCATACAATAGCTTACTGTTGATATGGGTATCCAAATTTAAATCGGGATGTTGTCTTAAAATCATCACCACTTCCTCCAAGGAGGTGTTACCCGCACGTTCGCCAATGCCGTTTATAGTGCATTCTATTTGCCGTGCACCGTTAATTACACCAGCGATGGAATTGGCCGTGGCCAAACCAAGATCATTATGGCAATGACAGGATAAAATGGCTTTATCTATATCGGTCACATTTTCCTTTAAATACTTCATTTTGGCCCCATACTCCTCTGGAAGACAATAACCGGTAGTATCGGGGATGTTCAGTACCGTGGCACCTGCTTTGATGACCTCTTCACATATTTTTGCCAAAAAGTCATTGTCTGTCCTGCCTGCGTCCTCAGCATAAAATTCTACATCTTCCACAAACGTTTTTGCATATTTTACAGCTTCTACCGCTCTTTCGATGATGGACTCCCTGGTAGCGTTGAACTTATACTTGATATGGGAGTCAGAAGTGCCTATACCGGTATGGATTCTGGGGTGTTTGGCATGTTTTATGGCTTCCGCGGCTACTTCTATGTCTTTTCGTACAGCCCTGGTTAAACCACATACGGTCGCGTTTTTTACCAATTTTGCAATTTCACTGACCGAGTTGAAATCCCCTGGGCTGGAAATTGGAAAACCGGCCTCTATGATATCCACCCCAAGATGATCCAAGCGCTCGGCAATGATCAATTTTTGTTGGGTATCCAATTTGCAACCGGGTACTTGCTCACCATCCCTAAGCGTGGTATCAAAAATTTGTACCTTATCTTTACTCATTATATGTATGTAGTTTAAGAACCTATACGAATATATAGTTAGCAGGGCGAACCGCTCAAAATGCATATAATCATTTACAATGTTAAGTTACTTTTCAGTCCGTCTAATAGATTGAAAAACAATTATTTAAATTATATTTTTTACGATGACAAATGCCCATAAAGATGCATTGTTTGTATTGGTAAAATCGCTATCCAAATCAGAAAAAAGACAATTTAAGCTCTATGTTGGCCGATTGGGCGTAAACACGGACGCTAAATTCTTGGCGTTGTTCAACTTACTGGATAAGTTAAAGAGTTACGATGAGCGAGCAATTTTGGATAGTGGTATTGTAAAAAAAACACAATTATCCAACCTTAAGGCGCACCTGTATCGACAGGTTTTGGTAAGTCTGCGTTTAAACCCCGTAAATCAGAATATACGCGTTCAAATAAGGGAGCAGTTAGATTTTGCGACCATACTGTACCAAAAAGGACTTTATAAACAAAGTCTTAAAATTTTGGATAAGGTAAAGACCGTAGCCATTGAAAATGAGGAGAAGAATATTGCCTATGAAATCGTTGAACTGGAAAAAATAATAGAAACGCAATACATTACACGAAGTATACCCGATAGGGCCGATGAACTTTCCGTGCAGGCCAAAGAACTTTCCGAACAAAATGTAATGACCAGTAAATTATCCAACCTTTCCTTACAACTTTATGGAATGATGTTGAAGGTAGGTTATGTGCGCAACGATGAGGATTATCAAAAGGTACAGCGCTATTTTGAAAATCACTTGCCAACCTATAGATTGGAAGACCTTGGTTTTAGAGAAAAATTATGGCTTTATAAGGCGTATCTGTGGTATAGTTTTTTAATTCAAGACTTTTTATCCTGTTATAAATATGCAAGTAAATGGGTGGATCTGTTCTATGAGCGAAAGGAAATGATCCACCTAAACCCTGTTTTTTTTCTAAAGGGCAACCATTACCTGTTGGAATCCTTGTTTTATGTAAAATATAGCTCCCAGTTTAAGGATACATTGGAAAAGCTTGAAAGTACTGTAAATGGTGTTGCTTTTCCCAAAAACGACAATATTTCCTCCTTGGCTTTTCTCTACATCAATTCCAATAAATTGAACCTTCACTTTTTGGAAGGAACTTTTGAGAAAGGACTGTATTTGGTGAAAATCATAGAGTATGGCATAAGTAAGCATAGGGATCGAATAGATGAACATCATATTATGGTGTTCTATTACAAAATAGCGTGCTTGTATTTTGGTATCGGTGATAATAAAATGTGTATTCAATACCTTAAAAAAATCATCAATAACAAGAACCTTAAAATGCGCGAGGATTTAATGTGTTTTGCCCGGGTACTGAGCCTGGTAGCACATTATGAGGCTGGTATGGATTACCACTTGGAGGTACAGTTAAAAAGCACCTACAAGTTTTTATTGAAAATGGATGATTTGCATAAAGTACAGAAAGAAATGATCAAGTTCCTCAGGGGGTTAGGGGACATATATCCCCATGAACTTAGAGGGGAATTTCAAAAGTTATACGATCAACTTAAAAAGTATGAGGACCATCCCTATGAGAAACGTGCTTTCCTATATCTGGACATCCTGTCATGGTTAGAGAGTCATTTGCAGAACAAACCTGTGGCCCAGGTCATCCGGGAAAAGGCCATGTCCCTTACTCGTTGACCAC
>JBCBZE010000264.1:0-4998 GCA_039815505.1 Bacteroidota bacterium
ATCAATCCCCATTATTCCCCTACTGAAATCTGGGGAATGCGTTCGGCTTTCTTGTTGATTCCTTTTATATCCGTGTCAATGATTTGTTGCAATGCTCCCATTGCCCCATTGACCTCCCCTTTTAGCTGTTCTAACCGGGAAATCTGAGGTTGAGTGGGTTTGGCGGTGGCGCTGTTAATGGCACGCATCAACGAACGAATCTCTTCACGTAGCCTTGGCCTCTGGCGATATGTCATAGCAGGTGGCGGTCTTTTCAAGATGTCATCCTGTAAGTCTGAAATATTTTTCATCACGCCTTTTATATCATCAAACAATGACTTGTCCATACTTGGACCCTCGCTATGTTTCAATTTCTTCTTTAACTCGTTCAATTGGGTTTTGTACGTGTTGGTCGTGTTGATCATGCCATGTGTCCGTGACAAAAGTTCACGAAGTTCAAGTAGTGTTTTTGTTTTAGATCCATAATCTTGGGGTGTAAGATCCAGCCGTGGATCTGCACGAACTTCAATCGCTGTTTGCAATACTTCTCCATCTACTTTCAGTTTTGCAGTGTAGACCCCTGGTGATACCAAAGGGTACATAGGGCCAGAGAAGAATCCACCCCCTGGATCGTTCTCCATTTTTATTGCAGCCTCATGGCCCAAATCCCAAACTATTCGATTTATTCCCTTCTTCGCTGTTGAATCTTTTAAAGTTCGTACCACATCACCGGCGGAATCAACAATCTCCACAACCGCTGTTTTATTTATACCTTCAGCTAGGTAAAAGTTGATATTGGCCCCATAATCGGGATTTTTGGCACTGTAATGACGATCCCCTAAATTTTCTATCCTCCAGAACATATGCCACAGCGTGGACCTACGTACGGGAAAAAGATGGGTGGACTTCCCTTCGATGTCCATCATTTCTTGAAGTGGTCGTATATCATCCAAAATCCAAGCACCCCTTCCATGGGTACCTACGATCAAATCCCGGTCCCTAGGTTGAATTCGGAGGTCGCGTACCGATACGTTGGGTAAATTATTATTGATTTTGGTCCAAGACCGCCCTTTATCCCAGCTCGCGAATATTCCGTGCTCCATTCCTGCATATAACAGATTAGGATTAATGGGGTCTTGTCTTACTACCTTTACATAATCGTCTTGGGGAAGATCATTGCTTATTTTGGTCCACGTTCTCCCATAGTCGGTGGTCATAAATACATAGGGTCTAAAATCATTCATTCGGTGTTGGTCTACAGTAACGAAGGCGGTTCCGGCTTCGTGTTCCGAAGCATGTATCTTGGACACCCACGCGAAACTGGGCAGCCCTTTGATACGGTCATTGAGCTTGGTCCAGGTAGCCCCGCCGTCCCTTGTTAGTTGTACGTTTCCATCATCGGTGCCGACCCATATAACTCCTTCTTCAACAGGCGATTCATCCATGTAGAGGATGGTACAATGAAATTCGGCTGCGGTATTGTCTTGATAAATCTCTCCACCGGACGTTTTTTGTTTGGATTTATCGTTTGTAGTAAGGTCGCCGCTAATTTCTTTCCATGAATATCCACGATCGGTCGATTTAAAAACCACATTTCCTGCGGTATAGACCGTATTCGTATCATGGGGGGAAATTACAATGGGGGCATCCCAATTAAATCGATACTTATGGTTTTCAATGGCATCTCCGGCAGATCCAATGATTTTTGGATAGGGATGTATGTTTCGTACATTGCCAAAACGGGAGTCCACATGAAAGATGACTCCCCCCTGCAGGTTGGCATAGACTTCATGTTCACTTCCAGGAATCGGTACGGCATAGTAACCATCACCATAGGCAAGCCCCTTCCAATGCCTTTTTAATATTCCGGCCGAATATAAAGAGTTGCTTGGTCCCACCCAAGTACCGTTATCCTGTAGTCCCCCGTAAATATTGTAAGGGTCTTTATTGTCTATGAAAATTTGATAGAATTGAGACAGTTCTACATTATTGATAATTTCCCAACGGTCCCCTCCATCATGGGATATTTGATATCCGCCATCGCTTCCATTCAAGATACGATTAGAGTTGGTGGGGTCGATCCAAAGGGCCTGATGGTCTCCATGTACGGTCGTGGCAATTCGTTCCCAGGTCTTCCCCCCATCAACAGATCGACTGAGTCGACCAGAAATTGAAAAGAGAATATCGGGATTATTTGGGTCTACCCTCACATCACTATAGTAGAACGGACGGAAGTTTACATTGGGATCATCATTGACCATAAACCAATTATCCCCACGATCATTGGATCGGAATACTGTTCCCCCACCTTGAAATTCGGTCATCAAGTAGATGATGTTCGGTTCACTTTGCGCAATATGGATCCCTGGTCTTGCCATAGGGGTTTCAGGAAGTCCGTTCATAATTTTTTTCCAGGTGTTTCCACCATCCATAGTACGATATATCGCGGTTTCCTTACCGCCATCATCAAAGCGCCAAGGCCTTCTTCTAAAGGTCCACATACCGGCATACATGATTCTTGGGTTGTTCCTATCCATAGCGATGTCCGAACACCCTGTATCCTCATCGATATATAAAATTTTATCCCAGGTTTTACCACCATCCGTGGTTTTGAATACACCCCGCTCCGGATTTGCGCCCCATTCCTTCCCTAGTGCACAAACACAGGCGACATCTGGATTGTTGGGATCAACCACGATCCGCTTTATCCGTTCCGTTTCCCTTAATCCTAGATGCTCCCAGCTTTTTCCTGCATCCACGGAACGATAAACCCCCCATCCGTAGCCTACACTATTTCTGGGATCCCCTTCCCCCGTACCTACCCAAAGTACATTGGAATCGGAAGGAGCTATGGTCAAGGCACCAATGGAATAGGCGCGCTGTCCTTCAAAAATGGGGGAAAAGTCCACTCCTCCGTTCGAAGTTTTAAAAATCCCTCCATCTGCACCCGATATATAAAAGGTGCTTGTATTCCCGGGAATACCATCAATATCTGTTACCCTGCCTCCCATATTGGCAGGCCCAATGGCCCGCCATTCATACGATTTTAAAGCCTCGGCATAGGTATTTTTCTGGGAAAACAGTGCAGAGGTACATAGGAAGGCGACAACTACGGACATTAGAACGGAAGGTTTCATAGTGGAGAGAATTAGTCAGTTGAAAATACGAGACAAAATAACCAAAAAAATAGAGATACAGAAGAGATCTCCTTCAGATGTTTTGTACCTATTTTATAGTAGCGACGCCCGCTATTCAAAAGCATGAAATTCAATAAGTTATAGTTTCAGGGAGTTATATATCCCATGATCCACAAAAATTTAATCAAAAACGAAAATCGTAATTGTTCCCGGTACCTGTGCATTGATTACCGCCATGTAGAAGGATAAAGAGCTTTGGCCATCGCCAGAAAATCAAAGGAGTCCCTTCCAATACTGAACTGATGCCTGCCTACTATTTTATAGCCATTTTTTTCATAAAAGGCTATGGCCCTCTTATTTCCCACATATACGGATAGCCAGATTTTCTCACGACCATTTTCCATAACTTTTTGGATTAAAAGATCTTGTAACCGCTTTCCGATTTTCATAGAAATGAAATCATGAAGCACATAGATTTTTTGAAGTTGACCAATATTGGTTTCATTGATAAATGGACAGCCCGATTTTAGTTTTAGTTTGGCATAGCCTACCGGTAGCTTATCTACAAAAGCGATCCAATACACATTGTTCTTCTTCTCCAAGCTTTTTTTTATCTTATCAACGGCGAAGGTTTTGTTTAAGTAGGTTTGTAACCCTTCCTTATCGGTAAACAAGTGGCCGAAAGTTTCCATAAAGGTTATCCGACCTACTAATGCGATAAAAGTAGCGTCTTTCTTTTTAGCCAATCGTATCTGTTCCATGCGTTTTGATTTTTATTTGATATAAACGGTACCCATGTAAAAGTACAGCGATCGAACAACCCAAAATAATGGGCATGGCCTGTATGAGCATCCCATAAAGTACATAAATGCAGTTTGCGACGAGGGAGATGATCCGCAATCTCCTTTCGCCCTTGACGGACATGGAATAGAGATTGAGCAGTAAGGCGAAATAACCTATAATATCTGTGTAATATTCCATGGATATTTAAACTATACTTTTTACAGCTTAAAAGTATTTTGAATATCTTTAGCATGCAATAACTGTCATTCATGACAGTTTAAAATACTAAAATGATCGTAGCCGGAAAACAGAAGGCCTATAAGGTCAAAGGACATATATTTCATTGCGGAACCAATGCCACTTTACATTTTATTGGGGGGAAATGGAAAAGTATAATTATCTGGTACTTGAGAAATGGCGAAATGCGCTTTTCACAACTAAAAAAACTAATGCCGGACATTACCGAGAAAATGTTGAGCCTGCAATTGAAAGCATTACAAGCAGATGCTATTGTTGATCGGAAAGTCTTTGGAACAAAGCCTCCCAATCGTGTGGAGTATTCCTTAACCACTTTTGGACAAAGCTTTATACCTGTTATCCAAAAAATCACGGAATGGGGCATCGCCTATTCCGAATTGAACGGAAAGCTTATCGATGTTGATTGAATATCTATGAACTTATTGACCCATACTACTTACCCTCCTACCTTTGGTACGGACCGTAGGTTTCGATACTCTTTTTTTGAGATAGGTAGTTGTAGCTCAGTGCTTACTTAAAGTGGCATACGAAGGAATATTGGTACCACAACAATTTCATGTGCAGCCGTGTCGGGATGTTATGCAAATCCCGCTAAAATCAAAATTGGGCGGAATACAAATGCAACTGAGTTGCATTTGTTTGTATTTTCGTTTATTTTTACCATAATGCTCCTGAACCAATTACTCAATGGCATCTCATATGAACCGTTCCCGTTTTCTAAAAAATATGTTGGGCTTTGGGCTGCTATCAAGTTTGGGCTGTAGGGTAGACAACGATCAAACGAAATCCACTACCAGTCTGGCCGATATCAACACAAAAGCCGATAAAGCGGCTACAAACG
>JBCBZE010000224.1:0-5880 GCA_039815505.1 Bacteroidota bacterium
ACTTGAATAATACTTTTATCGCTAGTGGATAAAAGTACCTTGGCCTTTTCTATTTTTTCCTCTAGGACATATTGATAGGGTGTTTTCCCTAGATAAGATTTAAACGATCTTGCAAAATGATAGATACTCATTTCCGCCACCGCCGACAGTTCATTCAAAGTAAGTCTCTTATCGTGGTTACACTGCACGTAATTGACCGCTTTTTTTATACGAAAAGGTATTTGGGTATGCCCAATGGGTTTTTCCCTTCGATTATTGTCAATCTTTCGATGGGCAAAATTGCCTAGTGCAATTTCTATGGCGGCAAAAATATCTTCCTTCCTAAACGGTTTTACCAAATACCCCGAGGGTCTTGTTGATTTAGCCTCTTGCAAGGTCTTTTTATCCGTATAGGAGGTGATATAGATGAAGGGAACGGTATCGGTCCGCATCAGATATTTGGCAATGTCGATACCCGATTTTTGGCCTCGAAGTGAAATATCCAATAGTGCAATGTCCGGTTGTTTTTTCTCAATAGATTCTATAGCGGCCCGGTAAGAATCCACGATCGTTGAATTCCCATAGCCCAATTCGTACAAACAATCGTGCAGGTCTTTGGAAATGAGACGTTCATCTTCAACAATTAGTACGTCAAAACTCGTAGTCATTTAAACGAAAGATAATAAAAAAATGGGACGCTTTGTATGGAATAAACTTGAGGTCTCATCAAATCCTCTAGATAAAATCCAAAATTTGTTCGGTTAGTTCCCAGTATGGATATTTCATAAAACGGTCGTATCACTTTTAGATATGATAGGGCATGGCGTTCGGGTATCCGCCTTGGAAGTATGGTTTTTACAAAATATGTTCTCAATACATTCCTTTTTAAAACTGTTTTTTCGCCAAGTCCTTTTTATAGGCCCTGTATTACCAGGGAACGTATAATCTTAACCCCTATTTTTTCGCTTTTAAGGGTACATTTTCGCCTTCATAAAGGTTTTATGGGCCACCCCTGGTTTTCTCCGGTTTCTTTGTATCAAATTCGTAAGCAAACACCATAAACCATGAAAAAAAAATATACATACAAAATAGTTTATTTCGTTCTTCCTTTCACCTGTTTTATTATGTCGACCATTGTATTTCTTACCCTATTGATCATACGTTTGGGAGGCTTTTAACCTTACCTTTTAGTCCGTAAGCAACGTTTGTATCGCAAGTGAAAAGATGATTCGCAAGTAAAGAATTTGAGTTTAGTGTTTATTGTTTTTAGTTGAAAAAGTCCTCAAGGTGTTCTCTAATTGAGGGCTTTTTTTCTATCATTAGGGGTATTGTCGGGAGCTAGATTATCTTGGGAACTAAAGGATATCACATGAAGGATTGTACCGTAGCGTTTAAGTAAGTGCCAATGATTTTAGTTTGGGAAGCATAGACTCTTTTTTATGTTGTGAGGATTCCATGGTGGATAGGATTGTGTTGAGCAGGGCAATAGCCTCATTAATATAGGGCCCCTTGTTCAGCATTACGCATTCTGCGCGTAAGGCGGTAGTGGCATCTGTAATTTCTGAACGTGAGGGGAGACCACTTTTGGCAAGGTTTTCCAATACTTGGGTAGCCCAAATTACGGGTACATGCGCTGCTCCGCAGATAGATAGCATCTCTTGCTGAATTTCCCCAATATTTTCCCAGCCTGTCTCAATCGCCAAATCGCCCCTTGCAATCATCACCCCCACATTTTTGGTCTTCATGGCTTCCAGTAGGATGGGAGCTAGGTTTTCAAAGCCAAACTGGGTTTCAATTTTTAGGACAATCCCCATTTTCTCCAACGCATTCAGCTTTGTAAGCTCCTGATAAAGTTCCGTAACATCGGCCGCTTGGTTCACAAAAGAAAAGTTAACGATATCGGCATGTTCGGCCACAAAGGGAAGATCCATCCTGTCCTTGGCCGTTAATCCTGAAAAACCTAATTTGGAGTCTGGAAAGTTAATGCCCTTATATGCCCTGAGTTTAGAGCCGTTTTCCTTGGCCAAAGTTATTTTCACCTTAAAAAGGTTTTCTTCCACATCGGTGATGGTACCACCAATTTTACCATCATCAAAAAATACGCCATCCCCTTTTTTAATGTAGTTGAATACCTCTGGCATTTGGCACGAAATAATAGCGGGTCGTACCAAATGTCCTTCGGTATCAAATAATGCCGGGGCACCAATGATCTCTTCTTTTTTTACCCATATTTCATCACCAGTCTTGAGTACCAATGCATTTTCCAATGCTGGTATGTCCCCTATGATAAATGCCATGGGAGATGCATTAAATGAGGTATTGAGTACCAGGCCGGGTTCAAAGTAAATGGTCTGTTTGCTTTCAGTTTCTACCTGGTTACCATCTATTTTTATTACCGTAAGCTTTCGGTGCTTTGATCTTGCATCGACCAAAGCGATGACATCATCAACTTCTAATTTCCCTAAGTCACCGGATGCTATGGGCAAGATGTTTGGAGCGGGTATATAATCCGTTTCGGGAACCAAGGTGATGGTTCCCCATTCAATGGGTTGGCCTAGGGCATCTTTTTTGGATTTGCTACGCAGTACTTTGGGGCCGGGTATAATTTTGCCAGTTCGTATTTTAGGGCCTGCCAAATCCATGGCGATTTTTACTTCTTTCCCCAGTTCCTTGGAGGCTTTTTTGATATTCGAAATTATTTTTGACCAAACTTCCCGGGAATCATGTGCACAGTTGATTCTGGCAACATTCATGCCTTTTTCAACCATTTGCTTTACCATCCCATAGTTGTCCGCAGCCTCTTTTGGCTGCGTCACCATAATTCTGACCCTTCTCCCTTTTGTACCTTTTCCCAAGAGGTCTTTGGAATTTCTTTCCAGTAATTTCTTCCCCTTTTTTATGGACCATTGTTGTTTTAAGGCGTCTTTTTCATTTTCGGCCACCACCAGACCCAATAGATATCTAATGGTAAGGACGCTTGCTTTTATGTGGCTCTCGGCATTGGAAAAACGGGTCAATCCTAAATTCTTTAGCTGATCTTGCATTTCCCTTACATCAAAACTTCTGAAGGAAATGTAGTTGACCAAGTTTTGGGCACTTTTTTCAAAGTATGCATCGGTCTGTTTCAATATTTCCAAAACCCTCGCTTCATCCTCATTCATTTTAGTTAGAATGGCATCCAATTGTTCAATGACCTCAAAAACTACTTCTTTCTTTATTTTCATATCTAGCAATTTTTAACATTCCCTATAGACGGAATACTCCATAACCAATCGTGAAATTAAGGGATTACCCAAAAAGAATTTTGGTTAATCTAAAAAGTTTACTTTGATAAATTGTTGTTAAAAGGTTATCTAAAAAAGCAAAAATAAACATTTGGTCAAGAGCTTACGGAAAGATAGTTTTTCCCGATGATTATTAAAAAAGCAGGGATGGTAATACGCTAAGATGCAATGCATTTACTGCAAGAAACACATTCCCTATTACGGCTAATTCTTCCCTTTTAAAGTCAATTCTTCCCTCTGAAGCACATTTTGTGCACATAACCTAAGGGTATATAGTTGTTTTGTCCTGAACAAAAAAACATAACACCAATGAAGAACACTTTTAAATTTACTTTACTTCTTTCAACAGTTTTGGTCATGAGCTGCACCAACGACAGTGAAAGTGATCTATTGATCGTAGACGATACGGAAAACACCGACAATGGAAGTGATGAAGACGTCGATGATGTTGACGACGGCACCATTACATTCTCAACCAACATCCAACCCATTATAGCAGGCAATTGTTTAGGGTGCCATTCCAGTCCCCCAAGGAACGGAGCTCCATTTCCTTTGGTAACCTTTGACCAAGTGCGTGCTCGCAATGGGGGGGTCTTAACTACCATTTCGAGGCAAACCGGTGAACCAAGTGCTATGCCACCATCGGGCAGGTTACCACAAGCCTCTATAGATCTGATCGACCAATGGATCCAAGAAGGGCTGTTGGAATAATATGTAAACAACATAATCAAAACATATAACAATGAAAAAACTAAAGAACATTTTATCGCTACCACTCATCATTCTATTACTATTAAGTTATGCGGGCAACGCGCAAAGCAAATACATTGACAAAAATGGTGAAATAGTATTCGAGGCTTCGGAAAAATTATTTGAAGAGGTAAAGGCCGAAACCAAATCGGCAACCGCGATATTGGATACCGAGACCAACAAAATAGCATCCTTGGCCTTGGTGAAGGGTTTTCGTTTTAAAAATTCCCTGATGCAGGAACACTTTAATGAAAACTATATTGAGTCCGACACCTATCCTAAAGCAACGTTTAGGGGCGAGCTATTGGATTTTGATAGCTCCAAACTTACGGAATCACCTGCTGATATTCTGGTGGATGGAAAGCTAAAATTACATGGAAAGGAAAAAGAAGTACGCACCAACCTTTCGGTATATAAGATCGGTAACACCATTGGTATAAAGGGCATGTTCAAAGTTGCCCCGGAAGACTTTGCTATCGACATCCCAAAAATAGTACGTAATAAAATCGCCAAGGAGGTATTGGTACAACTCAATTTTAAACTTGTCCAAAAATGAAAACAAAGAAGTATATCGTTATCGTCGTTATGGTTCTTGCCCTTGGTGCCATAGGTGCTTTTTTTACCTATAGCTATATGTACAAACCACATAGGAACGTATCGGAAGAAAGCGCAATAGCGGTCATGTCCGCAACGGAACTACAGGAGCGTTTTGCCAATGCCAATGGTACTTTGGAAAGTTTTGCCGATAAGATTATAGAGGTAAACGGTTATATAACCACTATAGAACAAAGCACAACGATTATGGTCGATGATAAAGTTCAGGTAGATTTTGATAGCCATGGGCTAGATGAAAAAACGCTCGTTAATGGCGCCAATGTAACCGTAAAAGGCAGATGCGTGGGATATGATGACCTTCTCGAAATAGTTAAAGTGGATCAAGCGGTCCTAATCAACAACCAATAAAACAAAAACAAACATGAAAGCAATATATATCATCATCTTTTTAATACCCTTAATGGTTTTATCACAAGATGATCTACTATCTGAAATAGATACCAATGCAACCAATGATTTTGAAAGTGCGGCTTTCAAAGGACTGAAAATTGTAAACTTTGAGTCTACCAAAATGGTCTCTAAAAAAGAGCTGTATTTTGTGGTTTCCCATAGGTTTGGTTCCATTAAACCTGGATTTGAGGATTTTTTTGGACTTGATCAAGCTGTGACAAGGCTTAATTTTATCTATGGTATTTCGGATGCCGTGAATGTGGGGGTATCACGAAGTTCGTTTTTAAAAACGTATGAAGGTTCTTTAAAGCTTAGAATGGCAAGACAAAAAAAAGGAGGTTTTCCCTTTGCCGTGGTCGGTTTTGGAACGCTGCTTGTCAACGGTGCGTTGGATGACGTAAACCTACCTGGTCTTAGGTTTGAGAATCGATTAGGGTATACGGGACAGTTGTTGATCGCTAAAAAGTTCAATAAGAACTTTTCTTTGGAGCTGATACCCACCTTTTTTCATGAAAATTTGGTGCAGTTGGATGAGCAGGAGAACTCACAATATGCCATTGGTTTTGGGGGCAGGCACAAGCTATCCAAAAGACTGTCCCTTAACGTAGACTATGGATGGCATTTGAACAGGGCGTCCAATTCCCCTTTTAATAACCCCCTTTCCATCGGTTTTGATATTGAAACCGGAGGGCATGTATTTCAATTACACTTTACCAACGCCCAACCTATGAATACCAATGGTTTTCTTGGGCAGGCTACAGGTGATTGGTCGGAAGGAGACATTTTCTTTGGGTTTAATCTATCTCGGGTTTTTTAAAATGAAGCAGATGAAAACAAGTATAGCAAGAATACCCGTGCAATC
>JBCBZE010000018.1:0-22817 GCA_039815505.1 Bacteroidota bacterium
ATAGATGCGTTAAGGGAAGAATAAGGAAAACTAAATATTTAAATAACAATCAAACTATAGCTAATAATGAACAAGTACGTAAAATATGGATTAATAGGACTTGTATGTGTAGGGATTCTGTTGGCAACCGCCTTTTTTATAAAGAAGAACAGTACCCCTGCAAAATTATATGAGACAGAAACCTTGGAGAAAAAAGATATCGTTAATCAGGTTATCGTTACCGGTAAGGTGATTCCCGAGGACGAAATAAATATTAAACCGCAGATTTCAGGTATCATCGACAAGATATATTTGGAAGAAGGGGAAAAAGTAAAGGCCGGTGACCTTATTGCCAAGATCAAAGTAGTACCCAATGAACAATCCCTGAACCAGTCCCGTGGAAGGGTGCGGAATGCCGAGATTGCATTGAGCAACAGTAAAATTGAATATGATAGAAATAAGGCCCTGTTTGACAAGGGAGTTATTTCTAGCCAAGATTTCAACAATTTAAAACTAACGTACGATCAAGCGGTACAGGAACTGGACAATGCAAGGTCCGATTACCAAATTATACGCAGAGGTTCTGCCGGAGGTTCCACCACTGCGAATACTAATATTAGGGCTACCGTATCGGGAACAATTTTGGAGATTCCGGTAAAAGAGGGAGATCAGGTGATCGAGAGTAACAATTTTAATGATGGCACCACCATAGCTACCATTGCCGATATGGCCAAGATGATTTTTGAAGGGGAAGTAGATGAGGCCGAAGTGGGTAAACTTAAATTGGGAATGCCCTTGGAAATAAGCCTAGGGGCACTTGAAAAATCCACTTTCAATGCGAAGTTGAAGTTTATTGCCCCTAAGGGCGTTGAGGAAGAAGGGGCCGTACAGTTTAAAATTGAAGGTGATCTCGTGGTCAATGATAGTGCATATGTACGCGCCGGTTATAGTGCCAATGCCTCTATTGTATTGGAGGAGAAAAAGGATGTTTTAGCTATTAAGGAAGCTTTGTTGCAATTTGATAAGGAAACCGAAAAACCATTTGTAGAAATTGAAGTGGGCGATAACGAATTTGAGCGCAAGGAATTGGAACTCGGTGTAAGCGATGGAATAGACGTAGAGGTGGTTTCAGGGGTTGAAGAAGATGCTAAAATTAAGGTTTGGAACGAACTTGAGAAAAGCGATGATGATCAAGGTTCCTAAAAGGGAGGTCTTCAATCTGAACCCATTAAAAAACAAGTACAATAATAAGTCATCAATCATCAATTTAAAATAATCACCAAATGAAGTTTAAAATAACAATACTATTGGTACTTTTTTCTATAGGATTTGCTTCGGCACAGCTTAAAAAGTGGACCTTGGAGGAATGTGTTACCTATGCCGTGGAAAACAACCTTTCGGTGCAGCAGTTTGAGTTGGATTTGGAAAACGCCAAGATAGATAAATCCGATGCTATCGGCGGCTTTCTCCCTGATTTAAACGGTAATACCACCGCATCGGGTAATTCAGGACTTTCTTTTAATACGGCCAGCCAGGATCCTGTAACCACTTCTGTTTCCAATGTAAACATTAATATTACTTCAAATGTTACTCTTTTTGATGGTTTACGGAACTACAATAGGTTGAACAGGGCAAAACTTAACGCTATTGCCAATCAATATCGATTGGACGATTTAAAGGATGACATTCGTTTAAATGTGGCGAATGCATACCTACAAGTGCTTTCCAATAAGGAATCCCTAAAGGTTTTTAGGGCGCAGTACGCAGTTACCGAACAAGACCAAAAGCGCACAAAGGAATTGGTAGATGCGGGCGTAGTACCCAGAGGAGACCTTTTGGAAATAGAAGCTACCGCCGCAACGCAGGAACAACAGATCGTCAATGGAGAAAATCAGGTGCTGATATCTACCATTGCATTGGCCCAATTATTGCAGATAACGGATTATGAAAATTTTGATATCGCCGAAGATACCTACGAAATACCACCTTCCAATGTATTGGATAATTCTGCCAAGGCAATTTTTAATAAAGCGCTCACCTTTAGGAACGATATCAAATTCTCGGAATCCAATGTAGAGCTGGCCGAAAAAGATTTGGATATAGCCAAGGGAGCTAGATACCCCACTTTAACCGGCTTCTTTAATTATAACACAAGATGGTCCGATGCAAATAATATTTTCGGAGGATTTACGGAACAACTGTATTTATTTGACGGTATATCCTATGGGGTTAGGATCGATGTACCTCTGTTCAATGGTTTTAGTACAAGGAATAGTGTTTCAAGATCCAAAATAAGTGTTGAACAATCTAAATTACAATTGGCACAGGATAAATTGGATTTGGAAACCAATATCAATCAGGCCTATGTGGATGTAAATAGTTTCCTAAAAGCATACGAGGCTGCCGAAAAAACTTTGGATGCAAGGCGTTTGGCCTATGAATACTCCAAAGAGAGGTTTGATGTGGGGCTTATGAACGCTTTCGATTTCAGTCAGGCACAATCCCGTGTCGATAATGCGGAAGCCGAGGTAATCCGGACCAAATATGATTATATATTTCGATTAAAGATATTGGAATTCTATTTTGGTATACCACTTAGCCTTAACTAAAGTATATTTGTGGTCGTAATTATGGCCCATATACTAAACATAGAGACCGCTACCACCAACTGTTCGGTAAGTATTGCAAAAAATGGTGAAATAATAGCGTTAAAAGAAAACAATAGTGCCTCGTATTCACATTCTGAAGAGTTACATAATTTTATCAGGGAAGCCCTTTTCGGGGCTTCCTTATCTTTTCAAGACCTAAATGCCATTGCCGTAAGTAAGGGCCCAGGTTCCTATACAGGGCTTCGGATCGGGGTATCCGCGGTCAAAGGCCTATGCTTTTCCTTGGACATTCCCTTGATTTCGGTACCAACGTTGGAAAGCATGGCCCATCAGGTAACCTTGGGTACGGCAGATTTTATCATCCCCGTGCTCGATGCAAGGCGCATGGAAGTGTATTCCCTTGTCCTTGACGGAACACATCACCGGGTAAGGGAAACCAAGGCCGAAATAGTGGATGAAACATCCTTCCAGGAATTTGCCAAAAAAGGTAAAGTGCACCTCGTCGGAAGCGGAGCGGAAAAGTGCAGGACCTTGCTGAAAACGTCCAATTTTAGTTTCGATACCTCTATAGTGCCTTCGGCCAGGGAAATGGGGAAGATTTCCTATCAAAAATTTACAACAAATGATTTTGAGGATGTCGCCTATTTTGAACCGTATTACCTAAAGGATTTTATTCTTCAAGGGAAAAAACCTAGTTCTTAGTATAAACGACCCGCTGCGGAAAAGGTATTTCAATCCCTGCTTCGTCAAATCGACTTTTTGTCTCCTCCAAAACGTAAAAATGTGCGGCCCAAAAATTTTCGTTCGTCGCCCAAAACCGAAGGGATAAATTAACGGAACTCTCCCCTAGTTCCCCTACATAGACTTCCGGAAGGGGTTCTTGCAGAATTCCCTCATGATCCGAACAGATCTGCAATAAAATATCCTTGGCGTTTTTAATATTTGAACCATAGCCTATGCCCACATCTATCTTATCCCTTCTAAGATTTTCCGCATTGTAATTAATGATGTTATTGTTGGAAAGTTGACCATTGGGAATAATCGCCAACTGATTGCCAAATGTGTTTAGTTTGGTCGTAAAAATGGTTATTTCCTTGACCGTACCATCTATGCCCTGTGCAGATATAAAATCACCTACTTTAAACGGTTTGAAAAGCAAGATCAATACCCCGCCCGCAAAATTGGAAAGGGAACCTTGTAGTGCCAAACCTATAGCCAATCCGGCCGCTCCCACAATGGCCACCAAGGAAGACGATTTAACTCCCAATTGTGTGATAACCAAAACAAAAAGTATCACCTTTAATACTAAACGAATTAAACTTTGAAGAAAACTTTCCAAAGTTTCGTCATAATCTTTATGGGCAAAAAATTTACGGACCATCCTGTTCAGGAAGTTTATTACCCATAGCCCAATAAATAATATGAGCGCGGCCATGAGTAAATCCGGTAATACGCTCCATAGCCAATCAATGGCATTCTCTATATGCTTTTCATAATTGGTAAACCGTTCCATCTAATTTGGTTTTAAAATACAAAAGAATGCAAATTTGCCACCGATGTCAATAAAAGGAAATTAAATTCCTGTTAATCTTCCAAAGATACCGTTAGTTGTCGTAAAACATCCGAAGTTTGGGTTACAGGTAAGTTGCAAGCTCCTTCTTGACAAACATAGATGGGGGTTTCCCCTTTTACATATCTTCCCTGAACCAACTTAATTTTCCCTTCTCTTTTGGCTCCCACATAAATGGTGTTGGGCAGATAATTTTGCTGTAGCGATTTTGCCTTTTCTTTATACTCCTCTCCTACCAACGCAATTTCATAAAAGGGTTGGTTGTAATAGAGCACCAAATGCATCCAATTGGCATTGCTTTGTCCATTTTTTTGAAAATTTTCCTGCACATTTTTTACCATTTGATGCGCTATGGAACTGTAGTTGGTTTCAGGAAATAGCTTGGAAAGTCTAAAGAGATTTTTTGCCATTATGGAGTTCGATGCCGGAATAACATTATCGGAAACTTCTATGGTTCTTCGAATAACGTATGTATCCTCCTTGGAGGAGAAGAAAAACATGCCACTGGTTTCGTCTTTAAAATTTTCAATACAATGATCCGTTAAATCTTTGGCGTGAAATAACCATTTTTCTTCGAAGGTGATTTCGTAAAGCCCTATGAATGCATCGATTATGGTTGCGTAATCTTCTAGAAACCCGTTAATGGTGACCTTACCATCCTTATAATTATGAAATAGGCTTCCATTCCTGGCCATCATTTTGGATACAATAAAGGCTGCATGTTCCCGGGCCCGTAAGCGGTAGTTTTCATGTCCTAAATAACGGTAGGCATCCACTAGGCCCTTGATCATTAATCCGTTCCATGAGGCAAGGATTTTATCATCTAACCTAGGTCTTTCTCTTTTTGCCCGTTCTGTCTTAAGTAGTTGTAAACCTTGTTCTATGACCCTATCCAGTTCTTCCAGGGATAGGTTTAGTTTTTTTGCAATTTCCTTATCTGTTTTATCCTTGATCAACACATAATTGCCATGTTCCCAATGTCCATAGGAATTGATGTTGAAATAGGATTTGAATGTGTCAAAGGAATCTCCCAAAAGTGATTTTAACTCTTGTTCTTGCCAAACATAAAATGCACCTTCTTCCAAGATACCCTCCTCATTTAGGCTATCCGCATCTAGTGAAGAATAAAAACCGTTGTCCGGATGCATAAGTTCATCGGTGATGAAAGAAACGGTGGTCTCCACTATTTTTTTATACATCGGATTTTTGGTGACGGCATAGGCTTTGGCATAAAGACTGATCAATTGCCCATTATCATAAAGCATTTTTTCGAAATGGGGGATATGCCATTTGGCATCCACGGAATATCTGGAGAATCCGCCACCAACATGATCAAAAATACCTCCATTCGCCATACGCGTTAGGCTAACGTTTACATAATCTAGCACTTCCTTGTTGTTTTGTGCCCTGGCATAATGTAACAGGAAATCCAGATTGGCGGGCATCATAAACTTGGGGGCACGTTTATGCCCACCTAAAAAATTATCAAAATATTGGGACCAAATTTTTACCGCTTCATCCAATTGGTCCAAACCAATGATCTCGGAATCTGTTTTTATTTCCACCAAATTAATGTCTTTGATGCCATTTGCCATATTCTGGGCATAACCATTGATTTTTTCAGGGTCTTTTTGGTAGAGTTCGGAAAGTTGTCCCAAAACTTTGATCCAATCCTGTTTTTTTACATAAGTGGCTCCCCAAAAGGGCCTGCCGTCCGGTAAGGCCACAATGTTCAATGGCCAGCCACCGCTACCGGTCATCATCTGTAGGGCATCCATATAGATGTGGTCCACATCTGGTCGCTCCTCACGATCAATTTTAATATTGATAAAATTATTGTTCATGGCCTCCGCTACCATTTCGTCCTCAAAACACTCCTCTTCCATAACATGACACCAATGACAGGCTGCATAACCTATACTAACAAGTAGCAGCTTGTTTTCTTTTTTGGCCCTTTCCAATACGTCTTTGTTCCATGCTTCCCAGTTTACCGGGTTATGGGCGTGTTGTCGTAAATATGGGCTAGTCTCGTCTATTAATGCATTGGTATACCTATGGGTCATAGTGTCTTCTTTTTGGGCATGGCAATGAGGTAAGCTAAAAGCAAATATTGTAAAGATTACCTTTTTGAGCATAGCCAAAGGTACTGGTAAATAGGGGAAAGTTGTACAAAAAAGCGTCCGCTTGGGGCGGACGCTTTTTTTTGGTTTATAAAAGTCTTACGTTAGTTTACTTCAAATGTAATCTTTACGTTTACCCTGAACTCCGTTACTTCGCCATCTTTTACTATGGCGCTCTGATCCTGGAGATAAACGGAACGTATGTTTTTCACGGATTTAGATGCTTGGGAGACTGCTTTTTTGGTGGCGTCTTCCCAACTTTCATCAGAATTGGCCAATACTTCTATTACTTTTAAAATTGCCATAATTAGTGTTTTTAGATTTAGTTAAAGTTACTAAATAAAAAAGGAAACCTTAGGTCATCTATCTAAAAATCAACCGTTCAATGCAACCACTTCCCTGACTTTATCGCCCATCATGTTTTTTAGCATATTTTCAATCCCATTTTTGAGTGTAAAGGTAGATGAAGGGCACCCGCTACAGGCACCTTGTAAAATTACATTAACCGTCTTGGTCTCCTCCTCATAGGATTTAAAAAGAATATTACCGCCATCGCTCGCCACCGCCGGTTTTACATATTCATCCAAAATATCGACAATTTGCCGAGAGGTATCATCCAGGTTTTCATCTTCTAACCGATGTGCAGGTGATTGCATCTTTTTTGTTGAGATGGTATTTTCGGAAACCACCTCTTTGCCGTCGGCAATAAAGTCCCTAATCAGTTCACGTAATTCAAAAGTGATATCGTTCCAGTCGGCCACATCATATTTGGTTACGGAAACATAATTTTCATCAAGAAAGACCTCTTTGACAAAAGGGAGCATAAATAACTCTTTGGCCAAGTCGGAGGTAGTGGCCTCATCAATATTCTTAAACTCAAAAATTGCGGGCACAATTCGTTTGTTCGCCACGAATTTCATCACCGCCGGGTTAGGTGTCACTTCGGCATATATGGTAACAGCATTCTTTTGCGTGCCTTTTTCCTCAACGATAACAGGTTCCCCCGCGTTTAGATATTCTACCAACTGTTGAGCGACTTCATCCTTCACATCTTCCCATTGCACAATGTCATAACGTTCCAAGGCAACGAAGTTGCTAGAGATATATACCGTTTTAATAAAAGGAAGGTAAAACAGCTGTTGTGCCAAAGGAGAATTTTTGGCTTCATCTATGTTTTTTAACTCATAACTACGATTGTTGGTAATAAAATGATTAGTTTCAAACTTTAATATGGCAGGGTTGCTGGTTTCTACTACAGTTATCGAATACTCTTTCATGGCATAAAATTTTAGCAAAAATACAAAGTAAATAGATGCTGGCCTATATATAATAATGTTGTATTTCATCCGTTATACTTAATATTTGAACGATTTTTGGAACCAATAGCCCTAGACCTTAGATGAAAAATCGATTATTGATTTTGTTTTCCTTTCTCGCCTTAAGCTTTTATTCGCGTGCGCAAGAGGGGATTCCCATATACTTTGATTATTTGGCGGACAACTATTATTTAGTATATCCGTCCATGGCGGGTATCGGTGAAGGTGGAAAAATACGATTAACTGCCAGACAACAATGGTTCAGTGTGGACGAGGCTCCCAACCTACAAACCTTGAACGCTCATTTTAGAGTAGGTGAGAGCAGTGGGGTAGGTGGTATCCTTTTTAACGATTCCAATGGTTTTCATTCGCAAACGGGATTAAAATTAACCTACGCCCATCACTTACGATTTTCAAGGGACATACGAAACTTGAATCAACTCTCCTTTGGTCTTAGTGTAGGTGGTATATTGAGTAGTTTGGATGAAACAGAATTCAGATCTATAATTCCGGATCCCATAATCACGGGTACTAAGAATACCACAAGCTATTTTAATATAGATCTTGGTGCATCCTATAATTTTTTGGAGTTTTATGCACATATTGCGGCACTTAACGTTTTAGGTAGCGGCCGCGACCTTTATACCGCTATAGAGTTCGATAACCTTAGAAGATACTTGTTTTCGGTGGGTTACGTATTTGGAAAAAGTGAATGGCAAATAGAACCGTCCGTTCTTTTTCAATTAACCGAGTTTACTGAAGAAAAAACAATAGATATCAATGCCAAGGTGTACCGTAGTGTGGATTTTGGAACCGTTTGGGCGGGATTATCGTATAGAAGAAGCTTTGATGGTGCACAATTCCAAAGCAATGGAAGTTTTGGAGAACAGCGCTTACAGTTGTTTACCCCTATTATTGGAGTAAATTATAAGAACTATCTTTTTTCATATAATTATTCCTATCAATCCGGCGATATCCGATTGGATAACGGTGGTTTTCATCAAATCACTTTAGGGTATAATTTTGGACAGGTTACGGAGAAACGTTACGATTGTAAATGCCCTGCGGTTAATTATTGATACCATAAATGGGCTTACCAATTTTAGCTGATAAACCCATTCACTCAACACTAATCTACAACCTAACTAAATTTATTTACAGCCATTATTGGTCCCATCGATAATTCTTCTTGGCCGCCTGTCTTTTGATGGCCGACAGCATAGCATTTTCCAGTTCACCTTCCGAGCCCTCTTTTTGATTTTTGGCGATATACGCTTCTCGTTTTTTGTTCAGTTCCTGTATTTCCTTCTGAATTCTTCCCCGTTCTTCCTTTTTCTTTGATATGTGCTTTACTATTTCCTTTTCTGACATGGCTTGTAGCTCCTGGGGTAATTGATTTTTTTCTAATTTGGAAAGATCAAATTCATCGTCTTCCGATGCATCTACCAAATCCCATGTGGAATTGTTATATAATCTAGAGCTTTTGCTTACAGCACGCTTTACGATCACCGCTTCTTCCAAAGCTTCCGCATTGGTATCCTGGTCTTTCTGCATTCGTATTTTGGATGCACCCAAAGCGCCATAAGAAATATAGGTGCTGTTCAATTTGGAGTTTAGTTGTATAATGATATCATCATATGGGGTATCTATATGAACAACCCGCTTATTGTGGTCTATGGCCATGTATTCTCCTCCCGTAAGTGTGGCTCCCTTTTTCCAATCCGAAGAAATCCCCTGTTCATAGTTTCCGCAGAAGATGGTATTTACGACAATATCTTTTTCCTTGGCATTGGTAACAGCGTCCTTATATTTCAATTTACCCTGCGAAAAGGGTTCGTTACCTGCTATAAATATCATCTTTAAGTTATCTGGATTTTTGCCCCATTCCAATTGTTTTAATGAAGTTTGAATGACCGCCCCACAGTATTCCTCACCTCCATTGGTGGTCAGGGAGAACAATTTTTCGGAAATTTCATCCAAATCACTGCTAAAACCTATTACTTGTTGAATGTATCCTTCTTTAGAAGATAGACCGTCGTTCCCATATTGATATAAGGCAATTTGTAGTTGAGGTCTTTCTTCATTACCGCACTTCGCATGGCTAAATTTGTTTACAATATCCCATAACTGTGCTTTTGCCTGATTGATCAAACCGTCCATACTGTTGCTTGTATCCAACAAGAGGGCAATTTTCACAAAATGCTTTGATGGCTTTTCTTCATTTACAAGGGCTTGTGCCACTATAGGTTCCCTATCCATTTTTTTTGTATTGCCCTTACAGCTGAATGTTATGCCAAGAGATAAGGCAAGTAGGGCAACTCCCATGATTTGTTTTGCATTTTTCATTGTTATGTATTTAAGATTATTATTATTTAGAATTGAATTGGTTAGAGGTCTTTTTGATCTTTACCCGATGAAGCACCTAGCACTTTCATCTTGTCCAAAGTCAGGGCCAATAGATATGAGGATAAACTCAGGAACATTAGAATGGCCATTAGCTGTAAATAGGTTTTGACCGTCCATTCCAAAGCGACTTTAATGCGTTGTAAAAATCCTATTTGGAGTTCAGTACCTTCTGAAAGTGAGAACCGTACCGTACAGAATTCGTTCTCATCATCGAAATTCCCAAGACTTACACCAAGTTCCTGTAATTGTCGCTCTATTTCCAGAATTCGATTTTCCAATTGGATATATTCCTCGATATCCCCGCCTTTAAGTTTTAAATCTATTAGCGAGTTTCTAACTTTTTCCAAGGAAGATTTTTTGGCATTGAGTTCCCTGTACTCATTGGTCTTGTCCTTCTTGGTAATTTGTTTTGCGCTTACTTTTCCAATTTTGATAAGCTTTTGATATATGGAATCAAAATTTTCCGGCGGTACTCCAATGGACAGGTTTAATTGTCTATGACCCTGGTTACCACTTTTGTGTTCAAATTGAATTAAAGCGTTGTATGCCGCTATTTGTTTACGAAGCCTCTTTTCATGCGTATTGAATTTTGGGGATACCGTTCGTATATCCGCAATTTTTTCATATTTCTGATCTATTCGTATAGCGGACGGTCCTGCGTTATTGGTCTTATATTTTTTTGAAGCATAGTTTTTCCGTATTTCCGAATCAATGATGTTTTCGGCCATGGGTATAGGGTCCAAAGTGCTTTCTATAACCTTGGTATAGCCATAAACAAGTCTAAAAAAGAACAAGGTTAGAAACCCTAATAAAAGGACTATACTATATTTTTTTAGTCTTTTTCGTAATGATTTTTTCATTTTTCCTGTTTTAAAGATGGTTCAAAAGTAGGTCCAAACTTTTCCTAAAAAAACGGGGAATGAGGTAAGGGGCCGCTTAAGTGAGGGAAACCGACATTTGATTTCGTGAAGTGTCAAAACAGCTTGCTTTAAGGTGGTGTTTCCTATTTTATGGATTTTTAAAAACCGTTTAAAACGACTAAGTTTATCCTGTTGAAACAAGGTATATGCAAAAAACAGCTTACATATTTTTTACGTGCATCTTATATATTTCCTTGGGGTTTTCACAAGTTCGGGAGAGTATCCCCCGCTTTGAACTCAAAGGTTCCGTAAAGGGTAAGGAGAACTACGCTCCAATTTCGGGAGTTGAGGTTTCGACCGCAAATGGCGCTTATACCGTAACGAATGGGCTGGGGGAATTTAAGATCAAAGTCTCCCTAGGGGATGAACTTATTATAGAAAGCCCCGAATTTGAAACCGTTCGTTACACCGTGCAGAGTAATGAAGATATAGATGTTTTGGTGGAGGGCTATGCTGTTGGGGGGAGTAAAAGTAAAAAGGAGAAGATATCCAAACGTACTATTTCATTGCATCAAACCTATTTGGATTCTGCCGAACTATACATGAAGAACGATATTGAAAAAAGTATAGACTTCATCACTAAATCAATAGAACAGTTGGGGAAAAGGGGCAACAGGGCACAATTGGCCATCTCGTTATCCACTTTGGGCGAACTATATTTATATCATAAGCAGTATGATTTGGCCATTGCCAATTTTAAAGATGCCATGGAGGCACAAAAGCTTACAAAAACGGCTTTGTTATTGGGGCGCGCTTATCTTTTGAACAAGGATTTAAAAAATGCGGAGGCCACTTTTTCCCCCTTGATCAAATTAAAAGGCATGATTCCCTTTCAACGTATACAGCTCTACGAAGGATTGGGAGATGTCCATAAAGGATCTGGAAATGTGGATAGGGCGGTGGCCTTTTATAATGAGGGTCTGACTATTGCACAGAAAAACCAAATATCACCAAAAATAACAGACCTTAACTCCAAAATTGCCGACGCATATGCCAAAGATAATAGGGTGGTGGAAGCAGAGGGTTTTTATAATAATTCTTTACGGTTGTCTAGAAACCAGGCACCGCAACGGTCCATTCAGGAGAAGGAAAAAGTGGCGGATTTTTATAATGAGAAGAATAGATATGAAGAGGAAATAGAACTTCGAAAAGAAAGCTTGGATGAACTTAAACAATTGCCTAAGGCGCAGGTCAAAAAAGGAGCGGTTTCCACTTCTGAACAGGCAGATACCATTACAACGCAACGTATTAATTATAAAATCGCCAACGCTTATATTTCACAGAACAAATTGGATGATGCCATACCTTATTTGGAACAGAGTATCAATGAAGCGGATAATGAGGACGACCTCATTGTACAAAAGGATGCTACAAGGAAACTATCCGAAGTATACAGGTACAAGGGAGATTTTACCAAAGCCTTGGAGACCTATCAAAAGTATGTTGCCGTGGTGGACACCTTGTATATAAGAAAGGAACAGGAAATTTCAAGAGCGGCACGGTTTAATCGTGAGATAGCTTCCAAGCAAAGTAGAATTTCCGGTTTGGAACAGGAACGGGAACTATCCCAAAGCAAATACGATTTGGCGGTTACTTCTCGGGAACTTACCAACGTGAGCAACAAAAGACAAAAATGGATTATTTATTCCTTGATTTTTGGAATGGTGCTCACCGCTTTGGCGGCATTCTTTTTTTACCGAAGTAACAAGCAGCAAAAATTGGCCAACAATTTACTGGCACTAAAGTCGCTTCGTTCCCAAATGAACCCGCATTTTATTTTTAATGCGCTAAATTCAGTGAATAACTATATCGCCAAAAGTGATGAGCGTAGCGCAAATAGATATTTAAGTGACTTTTCGACGCTGATGCGCTCGGTTTTGGAAAACTCGGAAGAAGATTTTATACCCTTGTCAAAAGAACTGGAACTATTGGATCTTTATACCAAATTGGAACATTCCCGTTTTCCAGATAAGTTTGACTATGACATACATGTAGACGAGCACATAGATATAGACGCTTTTCAAATCCCTCCGATGTTATTACAACCCTATATAGAAAATGCGATATGGCATGGACTACGGTATAAGGAGGAAAAAGGGTTTTTAAAAATCCATTTAAAGCAGAAAGATCAGGAAAGTATTACCATAGAAATTACGGATAACGGTATAGGTAGGAAAAAATCGGCCCAATTAAAAACGACCAATCAAAAAAGACAAAAATCAAAAGGAATGGGAAACATAAAGAAACGTATTTCTATCTTGAACGATATGTACAAGGATAGGGTGGATGTCCATATCAATGACCTAAAAGAAGATACCAGCGGCACCCAAGTGATATTGACCCTAAAGAAAGATTAATGCAACTAAAAGCGATTATCATCGAGGATGAGGCCAATAGCCGGGAAATCCTTCGTAATTATTTAAAAAAATATTGTGCCGGAGTTCATGTATTGGGAGAAGCAGCTGCTATAAAGGAAGGCAAGGAACTCATTGATAGGCATAGGCCAGATGTTGTTTTTTTGGATGTTGAAATGCCTTTTGGGAATGCCTTTGACCTTCTGGACCAGCTACCCGATCGTACATTTGAAACCGTATTTGTTACGGCCTATAATCAATATGCCATGGATGCATTAAATAATCATGCCGCTTATTATTTGATGAAACCCATTAACATAGATGAATTGGTAAAAGCTGTGGATTACGTTACCGAAATAAAACAGAAGGAAGATGCTCTGGAGGGCCGTATTTTAAAACCAAAACTTAAAAAGGCCGAGGGTAAAATAACGCTTCCTCAACAAGATGGCTTTCAGATACTTAATGTCTCTGAGATTCTCTACTGTAAGGCAGATGACAATTATACGGAGATTTATCTGGAAAATCGAAAAATAGTGGTCAGTAAGACCTTAAAGTATTTTGAGGAGGCCTTGACCAATTTTACTTTTGCCCGTATCCATAAATCGTATCTGGTAAATGTTAATGAAGTAGTTAAATATAGAAAAGGAAAAGGAGGGAGTGTGGTAATATCCAATGGGAAGGAATTATTGGTGTCCGCATCCAAAAAGAAACAACTCTTATCATATTTCGAATAATCTGTTTAATCTCAACTAAAACCGATGATCATAAAAACTATCAATGGAAAATCACCCAAGATGGGAGAGGACTGTTACATTGCTGAAAATGCTGTTTTAGTAGGCGATGTTGTTATGGGAAATCAATGCAGTATTTGGTTCAATGCGGTACTGAGAGGGGATGTGCATTATATCAAGATGGGAAACAAAGTTAACGTACAGGATGGTGCAGTGGTACATTGCACGTATCAAAAGTCACCGACCCGTATCGGAAACAATGTGTCCATTGGCCATAATGCAATAGTACATGGTTGTACCATTAAAGACAATGTTTTGGTGGGGATGGGTAGTATTATAATGGATGATTGTTGCGTAGAGAGCAATAGTATCATTGCGGCAGGTGCGGTACTGACCAAAGGTACGCATGTACCTTCCGGAACAGTTTATGCAGGTATGCCAGCGAAAAAGATCAAGGATATAAGCCCGGATCTAAGTGCGGGGGAAATAGATCGAATAGCCAATAATTATGTGAAATATGCTAGCTGGTTCAAAGATAAAATGGCATAGGCCAATATGCTATTCCTGTTTAGATGGTTCAGTCCAATCAGATGTTGTCCCAAGACAAAACGGGCAGTATGCGGTTAAGGTTTTTTTTTAGAGGTTTCGGTACTTCAACTTTTAACATTAAGCCAAATAATTGCTACTTTTGTTTCCACCAAAAACCAAAACAATGAACGCATATATATTTCCCGGTCAAGGAGCCCAATTTGTTGGTATGGGCCTGGACCTTTATGAAAAACATCCGTTGGCTCAAGAACTTTTTGAGAAAGCCAATGAAATATTAGGTTTTCTTATCACCGATATTATGTTCGAGGGTACCCCCGAGGATTTAAAACAGACCAAGGTAACTCAGCCGGCAATTTTTTTGCATTCCGTCATTTTGAGCCAAGTGCTTGGCGAAAATTTTAGACCGGATATGGTCGCAGGTCATTCATTAGGGGAATTCTCCGCCTTGGTCGCCAATGGGGTATTGAATTTTGAGGACGGATTACGGTTGGTTTCACAAAGGGCCCTTGCCATGCAAAAGGCCTGTGAAATAAGACCAAGTACCATGGCCGCCGTATTGGGGCTCGAAGACGCACTAGTGGAAAACATATGCGAAGAAACCGAGGGGATTGTGGTTGCCGCAAACTATAATTGCCCTGGACAACTGGTCATTTCCGGTGAAATAGAAGCGGTAAATCTGGCTTGCGAAAAGTTAAAAGAAGCAGGTGCTAGGCGTGCCTTGGTCTTACCGGTAGGTGGAGCTTTTCATTCTCCTTTGATGGAACCCGCTAGGGAAGAATTGGCGGCAGCCATAGAAAACACCTCTTTTAATACTCCAAAATGCCCTATTTATCAAAATGTGAGTACTACCGCCATTCAAGACGAGAAGGACATCAAAGAGAATCTAATATCGCAATTGACCGCTCCGGTCAAATGGACACAAAGTGTACAAAACATGATCAAGGATGGTGCTACGCATTTTACCGAAGTAGGACCTGGTAAAGTCTTACAGGGGCTCGTGCGTAAAATTGATTCTAATGTGGAAACAACTTCAGCCACAGTACTTTAGCAAAAAATAATCCCTGATTATAGTATTTTAACTGAAAAAGCCATATTTAACCCATTTAATTGGGTGCATGGGAGTTTTTTTAGTATTATTGACACCCCATTTTGGAATCAGAACTACCCTATTATGTTGTAGATTGAATTAGAGCCAGTTCAAAGAACAGTCTATGAAATTGAAAAAAATACCATCTACAATAGTGCGGACCCAATTGAACCATTGGTTGTATGCCTTTCTTTTCTTTACCGGTTTTTTTGTTAACGGGCAGTCCATTTCCGTTGACTTGGTACAAGATGCAAGGGAAGATGGTTCACTTGCTGCTGTATTTAGAGTAACAAGAAGCGCCTCCATCAACGGTGATGATATAGAAGTTACGTACAGTATTGGGGGAACGGCGGTATCCAATGTTGATTATACCGCACCGGCGGGAAATACGGTTCTTTTACCAGGTGATTTTATAGGAAATTTCACCGATATTCTTATTCCGAGCCTTCCAGACGCTCTTGTGGAAGGAGACGAGACCATTATCATTACCCTAATAGGAACGGACGGAGGCATGATTACGCAGAACACGGCTACCGGAAATATCATAGATGACGATTTTGGAACAGTGACCCTTGATTTAAACGCTCCACCTTTTATTGATGTGGCCATGGAGGAGGGATCCAGTATTGGAAGGTTCCGGGTGAACATTAGCAACCCCAATGCTACCACAGCCGTGGTCGAAGTTTTTTATACATTGACAGGAACTGCAAATAACCCTTCCAGCGCCAATCCGGATTATACCCTTTCAGGAGGAGTGCCACTTACCTTTAATAACAATGGAAGTACAATTGCGAGGAATCTTAACATAATTCCGAATGATGATGCTCTTTTTGAGGACGATGAAACCGTTGTAATAACACTTACGGGTACGAGTAATAATGCGCTGTTCCCTATTGGCTCACCAAATACGGCTACAATAATTATTGAAGATAATGATTGTATTGCAGGGGGCAGTGCTCCGATAATTAATGGTAATACCACCTCATTTTGCGATGTAGCCGGGGTTTCTTTAAATACTTTTGTGGATGTGGCTGCTCCGGTAGGAAGCACATTGCGGTGGAGTACCAATAGCGACCCTTCCGTTGTTACGGATAGGGTTCCGGCCGCCGGAGCCAGTAGCGTAAGTATGTCGGATACTTATTTTGGTTTCTTTTTGGATGAGGTCAATAATTGTAGCAGCCCCGTGACCAATGGCTTAACCCTGACCTTGAATACCACGCCCTCTTCTGGAAATACAACAAACGGTAGCGCATGTACGGACAGTAATTTTGGAGATTCCCAAGTAGATTTAGATGACTTAATTGCGGATGAGGACTCAGGGAATTGGGCTTTTACTTCCGGTCCGCAAAATATTAATGTCATACCCATTAACAATATCATTGATTTTGAAGGTAGACCTTTGGGTAATTATATATTTACCTATACAACAGATTCGGCGGTAGCCCCTTGCGCAAATCAATCTTCATCGGTAACCATTACAGTTCAAGATTGTAATCCGTGTATGGCAGGCAATCTGGCGCCTGTTTTGAATACCGACGTACCCACCGTTTTTTGTGATGCCATCAGTCAAAGCCTCAATGATTATACGGATAGTACAGCCCCTACGGGCAGTGTTCTCACATGGAGTAGAAATCCAGACCCCTTGAATATAAGCGGACATTTATCGACCATTGAATTGGATAACCCTGTAGCGGGCACTTATTTTGGATTTTTTTATGATGCTATGAATAATTGTGCCAGCCCTACCTTGCAACTGACCTTGGTGGTAAATACTACTCCGGTCGTCTCTGCAACGGACGATGGGGAGCGATGTAATCCTGGAACCGTTGTTTTACGTGCTTTGGGCGATATACCGGGAAGTGCTAATGATCCTACGCTTAATTGGTACGGTAGCCTTACCGGTGGAGCTCTCCTGGGGACAGGTACTTCTTTTGAAACACCACCGATCAACCAAACTACTTCCTTTTTTGTGGAGGCTACTGCAAATGGATGTACTTCTTCTCCTAGAATAGAAGTAATCGCTACCGTTTTTCCGCAACCTTCTGCAGGAACCCCCAGTAATGCATCTTCTTGTAGTGATGCAAGCAATGGACCCACTACCTTGGATTTGGATAATACCCTTACCGGAGCGGATTCCGGGGTATGGACTATAACAAGCGACCCCTCTGGAAATTTGACCATAGAAACGGGTAATGTAGTCAATTTTGAGAATAGACCGGATGGGAATTATGTTTTTACGTATACCACGACCGGAGCACAAAGCCCATGCGTTAACGAATCTGTTGAAGTTGCCATATCCGTGAACGACTGTGATGTGGATACGGACGGGGATGGTTTATTTGATGGGCCAGAAGCTAGTTTGGGTACTGACCCAAACAATCCCGATTCGGATGGTGATGGTATCAATGATGGTGTTGAGGTTGGGGATGATGTTGGGGACCCTCTGGATGAGGATGATGATGGCATCATAGATGCGTTGGATTCCAATATTCTAGATAGCGATGGTGATGGTATTAACGACCAACAGGACCCTGCCAACAATAACCCCTGTATACCCAACCCCAATAGTGCACTTTGTATTGATTTGGAAGTTACCAAACAGGTGGATAATGAAAACCCGATAGTTGGTGATGAGGTGGTTTTTAGCATAAACGTGGATAATAGGTCTACCGGGGTGGTAGCAAACATTATAATTGGGGAGCTGTTGGAAACGGGATTTCAATATGTTTCCGATACGGCTTCTTTGGGCAACTATGATTTGGGCCTTGGGCAATGGAACATTCCGGAAATACCCCCAGGGGGTTCTGCCGGTTTAGAGATTACGGCCCTGGTTTTACCCGAAGGTGTTTACACCAACACAGCGGAACTTCTGGATTCCACTCCGGGAGATAGTAACATGGAAAATGATTCGGATACGGTTGTCCTTACCGTAGGTATACCCGAGGAGATAGATTTGGAAATTAGTAAAACGGCCATTAACACAAGTCCATTGGAAGGCGATGAGGTAATTTTTACCATACAAGTGGTCAATATCTCCGCTGCGGATACAGGTCCCGTTTCACAGATTCAAGTAAGCGATGTAATAGGCCCTGAAAGTGGATTTATATATCTTGAAGATACAACAGATATTGGTGATTACGATGAAACCTCCGGAATATGGAGCATTCCAAGTTTGGCTTTAGGTCAAGAAGCTATCCTGCAAATCACCGTCAGGGTTCCCCAAGAAGGTGAATTTACCAATACGGCAAGCCTTATAAACTCATCACCCAGGGACTTGAATCCCGAAAATGATGAAGCTTCGGTAATTATAAGGGTAAACCTCCCTGCAGAGGCAGATCCAGGATTTGTATTTAATCAGTTTTCCCCCAATGGCGATGGCACCAATGATTTTCTAAAAATCCGGGATATAGGAACATTTACCAATACCTCTATTGAAATTTACAATAGATATGGCAATTTGGTTCATGAAGACCGGAATATGATCGATGACAATGTTTGGGACGGAAACCGAAATAGTGAACAGGTCCCAAGTGGCACCTATTTTTACATATTGGATTTGGGAGATGGCCTATCGATTAGAAAGGGTTGGATCCAATTGATCAGATAAAGAATTATGACATATAAAATGGACCTATCTAGGTGTAGAAAAATATGGCTTTTATGTACTATGGTGTGCTGCTTACCCATTTTGGTCCAAGGACAAAATGAGCCCCAATACACACAATACATGTATAATATTGGGAGCTTTAACCCCGCATATGTAGGTACGGTAGGGAATTTGGATATATCGGCATTGTATAGGGCACAATGGATAGATATACCTGGGGCACCCAGAAATATTAGGGTTGGAGTGAATTTTCCTTTCTCCAATGAAAAAAACGGATTGGGTTTTAATGTTGTGAGCGACCAGTTGGGGCCCTCTACCCAAACCTTTGTGGATATAGCATATTCTTTTCAGGTAAACTTGTCGGACGAAACTAAACTGTCTTTTGGTATAGATGCGGGAGGTTCTATTTTGGATGTGGACTTTTCCAAAGGAACTTTTGAGAACCCGGGCGAACCCATATTGGAAAGGGAGACCATTAACGAATTTTATCCTACCGTGGGAGCAGGGATGTTTTTATATTCGGATGATTGGTACTTGGGGCTTTCCGTTCCAAACTTCTTGACCGACGAGATCTATAATCAAGAAGTGGCCACCCTTGTCGAGGATAAGATGCAATTTAATTTTATAGGAGGATATGTTTTTGGACCTTCGGAAGGATTGCGGTTCAAACCCGCTTTTTTGGTCAATTATATACAGGGAGCACCGGTTAATGTAAACGTTTCCGCTAATTTTTTGATCAATGGTGCTTTTACGGTTGGGGCATCGTATAGATGGGATAATGCCGTTAGCGGCCTAGCAGGGTTTCAGGTTTCAAATGGTATGTTCATTGGTTATTCATATGATTATAATACAAATGGGTTAGGAGAGTTTAATCAGGGATCTCACGAGGTCATAGCAAAGTTTTATTTGGGCAAAGGTGATGGGAATAGCGCTACAAAAAAGGGAAAAAAGGACGCAAAGGGCAAGCCAAAACAAATAGATACTCCAAGGTTTTTCTAAAAATGTTGATATGAAATTCAGGACCACTTTATTATTTTTTCTGCTTGTAACTTCTCTAATGGAAGGGCAAAACAAAAAGTCTAAAGGCGACTTTTTGTTTTTTGAATATGCCTATGCGGAAGCTATTACGGAATACAACAAAGAACTTGGCAAGGGACCATTGACCAATCAACAATATTTAAATTTAGCGGATGCCTATCTAAAAACAGGGAATTATAAGAGCGCATCGGACAACTATCTAAAAGTCTTTAAGAAAGACAGCACAATGTCCCATCATTATTTTAACAAGATGTTGCAATCCCTTTCCAAAACTTCGGGAACAGATAGGGCAAAGGCTTTTTTGGCCACAAGAAGCGCAAAACTTTCCGAGGAGTTAATGGAAAATGCCAGTTTTAATTTTGAACTGTTGAATTCCGGTGACGATACGGATCTAGACTTTAGAATATTTAATATTGACGGCAACAGTCCGCAATCCGATTTTTCCCCTGCTTTTTTTAAGGATCGGTTTTTGTTCACTAGTGCAAGACCACAAAAGGCGAAGAAAATATATGGCCCTTCAGGGGAATCCTATTTGGATATCTATGTAGCTAGAATTAATCCCGATGGAAATATTTTGAACGCCAATCCTTTCACCGAAATACCAAGTTCTAAATATCATAAGGCAACACCTTATTTTTCGGAGGAGCTAAATTCATTGTTTTACATACTTTCAAATACGGACGGAGGGGAACTCACATTTGATGAAAATGGGAAGAACACGCTTGCCATGGGTTTTGCCAAACGGCAAGGCCCGCTCCAATATCTTTTGCGCGATTTAAGCACATCTTTTTATTACCCTTTTTATGACGGGGCCTCGGGTAGGTTGTATTTCGCGGCTAATTTTGAGGATAGTATTGGGGGGACGGATATTTACTATGTGCATACCAATAGGGGAATGATCATGTCCGCACCTGTGAACTTGGGACCCAGGATAAATACGCCCGGAAACGAGATTGCACCCTTCATTTTTGAGAATAGCCTGTATTTCTCTTCGGATGTATTTTATGGATTGGGAGGAATGGATATGTATAAATCCAATATCCAATCAGGGGAGTCCTTTAGTATTCCGGTAAATCTTGGAGAAGGAATAAACTCCGATAAGGACGATTTTGGATTTATTATGAAGAACGATGATAAAGGTGGACTTATCGGGTATTTTTCTTCCAATCGTTTGGGGGGTAAGGGAAATGATGATATTTACGGTTTTAAGGTGAAGGAAAAACCTGGACTTAAAACATTGGCCATCAAAGGAATGGTCCTAAAACATGATTCAAAACTAGGAGTATCCAAAACGGCCATTAAAGTATTGGATTTGGACAATACATTAATAAAGGAAATTTATACCAAGGAAGATGGTAGCTATCAGATAGAGATACCGTGGAGAGCAGGTATCAACTTGGAAGTTTCCAAAGAAAGATATTCGTCTTTTTACGGATCCTATGAAGGGCCCACTTTGGAAAATCTACAAAAAACCCCCTTGGATATACATTTAGCTTTACTGGATGATCTGGTCCAAGAAAGAGAGAATCAGACGGTCATTAAAATGAACAAGTTCTTTTTTGAAAAGAACAGGGCCTCCGTGACCCCGGAAATTGCCTTGGAATTGGACAAAGTGGTGTATGCCGTGCAAAAATTCCCGAAGCTTCAATTGCGGGTAGAATCGCATACGGATAGTAGGGGAGGGAGCAGTACTAACTTTAGGTTGTCGCAAAACCGTTCTGACGCTATCATGAAATATCTCGTTAAAAGTGGGGTTCCTTCCTCAAATATTTTATACACAATTGGTTATGGCGAGGATAAGCTCACCAATAAATGTAAAAATGGGGTATACTGTATCGAATATCTCCATAAACAAAATGAAAGGTCTTTGATAGCCGTTTTAAACTATGATTTGCTTTACTAGCATATGTCATATATCAATGTTTTCTTTTGCCCAGGTGCCAAATCGTTCTGCATAGGATTTGCTATATTTAAGGAAATTAACCGCGTAATGAATAAAAGTTCCTTGGCCAGGGCATATTGGCAAAAGAATTTGCTCTATCTCACCGTTCTATTGGCTATATGGTTTTTGGTTTCTTACGGTTTCGGCATTCTTTTTAAAGATGCTTTAGACCTAATTTCCTTGGGAGGTTTTAAACTTGGTTTTTGGTTTGCCCAACAAGGTTCTATATATGTATTCGTAGTACTCATATTTGTATATGTTTATTTAATGAACAGATTGGATAAAAAATATGGTTTTGATGAATAAACCTAATCTTCACATATAGACTTAGGGGATGACCGTACAACTTTGGACCTATATTTTGGTTGCTGTAACATTTATGATGTACATAGGAATTGCCCTATGGTCCAGAGCAGGTTCTACCAAGGAGTTTTACGTGGCCGGCGGCGGTGTTCCACCTATTGCCAACGGATTGGCCACTGCCGCGGATTGGATGTCCGCTGCATCTTTTTTGGGGATGGCAGGCCTTATATCTTTTAACGGGTATGACGGATCGGTATATCTCATGGGCTGGACCGGTGGTTATGTG
>JBCBZE010000142.1:0-8233 GCA_039815505.1 Bacteroidota bacterium
ATTGTTTAAATCTATGCATTCATACTTTTTAAGCTTATAAATAGATTATAATTCACAAGTCCAACAATCTAAAAATCGCATTAGTATTGTTCTTCATCGTTGGGAAAATCCCTGCTTTTTACGTCTGTTACATATTGGGAAATAGCAGCGCCCATTTCCTCATACAGATTCATATACCTTCGTAAAAATCTAGGGTTGAACTCATGGGTCATTCCCAACAGGTCATGAATAACCAATACCTGCCCATCGGCATGCTTACCGCCTCCAATGCCTATGGTGGGTATGGAAATACTTTCGGATACTTTTTTGGTGAGTTCGGCCGGAATTTTTTCCAATACAATGGCGAAACAGCCTATTTTTTCCAACATCTTGGCATCGGCCATTAATTTTTTGGCTTCTTCCTCTTCCTTGGCACGTACGGTATAGGTGCCGAATTTGTAAATGGATTGGGGGGTTAGCCCTAAATGCCCCATTACGGGAATACCGGCATTCAAAATTCGTTTAACGGGCTCCTTAATTTCTGCACCCCCTTCAACCTTAACGGCATGTGCACCACTTTCCTTCATAATACGAATGGCGGAACGCAGCGCCTCCTTGGGATCACTTTGATAACTCCCAAAGGGAATGTCCACCACAACCAAAGCCCTATTAATGGCCCGGATGACCGAAGAAGCGTGATAAATCATCTGATCTAAGGTAATGGGCAAGGTAGTCTCATGGCCCGCCATGACATTACTGGCAGAATCCCCGACCAAGATAACGTCTACCTTGGCGGCATCCACAATTTTGGCCATGGAATAATCGTAGGCGGTGAGCATGGAAATCTTTTCACCGTTCTGTTTCATATCCACAAGGGATTTTACGGTAACTCTTTTGTATTCTTTTTTGGCTACTGACATTTGGTTTAAGTTTAAGCGCAATAAATGTAAGGAGATTTGTTCAATTGGTTTATATGTTTAGCTTTTCGTTAATGCCTCCGTAAAAAGGGTGTCTTTAAGGGGTATGATCCCTAGGATGCTTTAAGCTGTTTTACCAACATAAAAGTTTATCGTATTTTCGTTCCTATCCATTTTATATAAGTTTATGAGAATTTTATCGCTCTTATTTATTTTTTCGTTTTTGGTACATCCTTCGATTTTTGCGCAAGCATCCGAAGAGGAAGCCGTTCAGAAAACCATAGAAGCTTTTTTTGAAGCTTTTCACCAACAAGACTCCATCCTGATAAAGCAAACCGTATCCGAAGACATTATTTTACAGACAATCGGCAAAAACAGGGAAGGGGAAACAAGAATGCGGACAGATGAGTTCAGCGATTTGATAAAATCGATCGTTAGTATTCCCGATACAACGGATTTTCAAGAGAAAATACTATCGTTCAATATCCAGGTAGATGGTGCCATGGCCAATGCTTGGACACCTTATGAGTTTTGGATCAATGGTAATTTTAGCCATTGCGGTGTTAACTCTTTTCAATTGTTCAAAGATGGGGATGCCTGGAAGATAATCTACTTGGTTGATACCCGTAGGAGGGAAGGTTGCCACAAATGAATATAGTTTTTATCAAGGATTTAAAGACTATCCGTAATCGAGGTATCTGATTTTACCAGGCCATCTTGGTTGAAATTGTAGTTTTTCATTTCGTTTAAACCCATGATGAAATCATCCTTGTTTATGTTATATTTTGGTCCATTGTATTGGGCAAGATAAGTGCCTTTTGGAAAAGTGATCGCCGTATGGCCTTCAACTAAACCAGTATTCAACAATGTCCCGTAAGCCGCTCTGTCATTGGCAAAAGCAGCTAAAAATTGTGTGGGCATTTTTACGCCTGTTCCCTTAAAAGCAAAAATAGCATCCGAACTTGTAGAGATGCTAATTTCTCCCTTGACCTGTCCATGGGAAACGAACGGAATAGAATTTAAAGTGCCGAAAGAAATATTGCTTCCCGCCTTGATGGTTTCATTTCCAGAATTCCAAATAAGGGTACCCTCGTCCGTACCAAAATGATTCCCGTTCCATTCGGAATCAGCAAAGAAAATTTTTGTATTGGGCTTAATTGGGCGAAACGTAATTATAGAAAAACCATCATTGCCATTGGCCTTGAATGTCATAAAGGAAATATCGCCCGCTTTAATTTCCGGGCAAGAATCTTTGTTCCATGACATGGCAAAAAGAAAAGCTACAGAAGTTAGTAAAACAAATAGGAATAGGGAAGGTTTCATGGCTAAAAGGATTAAAGAGACCAAAGTAATTCCCCAGTGTTTCAAAATGATTATCCTAAGATTATACTTATTTGATTTCCCGCCCCTTCAGGTTATTAAAACTTAAACTTGCGGTTAAATCATGTTCACTGTTTCTGCCCTCAAATTGCCAATAGTTTGAATGATCAATGAAATCAATATTTTTAACTGTTGAGATATACATTGATTTCAACCGTATGAAGATGCGAATTCTTAGAGGATTGTATACGTAATTGGTACCTGCAGGAGGGAAGGGTGCAGGTCATCTGGGTAAAAAAGGGTTTTTCACCCTTTTTGGGCACGATTCTTTTTTGCGGCCGCTCTTTTCTTCTTGTAATAGGTCTTGTCGGCTACATAAATGGTCTTTTTTACCTCGCAATACACCAAGTTCTTATGGATATCGGTCAGCAAGGAGGTTTTTATGATTTCAATCTCATTTTTTTGTTGCACCTGTTGTTTTATATCATTGATTTCCGTTAGAGTGTATAGAAAATCGGTATATAAATTTTCCTTTGCCGGACGTTTAAATGAAATTTCCGCAGACTTGTCCCAGACCACATAATCCGCTCCCAAAAGATTTATCAATTGCACCATGGGAATGGGATCTACCGCGGAAAACATGCTTCCCCCAAAAATTGAGTTTACATAGTTTTTGTTCTTGTAGCTCAAGGGAAGTTTTATGCTGACCTTTAGCAAATCCTTGGATACATAAATGATCTTGGCCGTACTTCTTCTATACATGGGGGAAAAATTAAAACCATATTTAAAAAGCTGATGCTTCCCCACATATTTGGAACCTACTTCGGCTATTTTTTGATAGATAGACATGATGTATTTTAGGATGTGCTGCAAATCTAAGGGATTTTACATTGTAATAAGGACAAAACGTACCACTTAGGATCATATCCTAAATTAAAAATGACATCCTGTCAGTTTTTTACCCTTGGCATATTGTTTGTCATTTCAAGAACAGTTAAAAACGTAAAGCACTAATATTTAAAATATACAGAATGAGTAAGATTATTGGAATAGATTTAGGGACAACAAACTCTTGTGTTTCCGTTATGGAGGGTAATGAGCCGGTTGTTATCCCAAATGCGGAAGGTAAAAGAACAACTCCTTCGGTAATTGCCTTTGTGGAAGGTGGTGAGATAAAGGTTGGGGATCCTGCCAAAAGACAGGCAGTGACCAATCCACATAAAACCATATACTCCATTAAGCGTTTCATGGGCAACAAGTTCTCCGAATCCCAAAAAGAAGCGGATAGGGTACCTTATAACGTAGTGAAGGGGGATAACAATACACCACGGGTAGATATCGATGGACGTTTATATACACCACAGGAACTATCGGCAATGATCCTTCAAAAAATGAAGAAAACAGCCGAAGATTATTTGGGACAAGGTGTCACCAGAGCGGTGATTACGGTACCTGCCTATTTTAACGATGCACAAAGACAGGCCACCAAGGAGGCCGGTGAGATCGCCGGACTTACCGTGGAGCGTATTATCAATGAGCCTACGGCCGCTTCTTTGGCCTATGGTATGGACAAAAAGGATACCGATCAAAAAATTGTGGTATTTGATTTTGGTGGTGGAACACATGATGTATCCATCCTGGAATTGGGAGATGGCGTTTTTGAAGTATTGTCCACGGACGGGGACACCCACTTAGGGGGCGATGATGTAGATCAAAAGATCATAGACTGGTTGGCCGAAGAATTTAAAAAAGATGAAAGCATAGACTTACGGGATGATGCCATGGCCTTACAGCGTTTACGGGAAGCTGCCGAAAAGGCAAAGATAGAACTGTCTTCCTCGGCACAGACCGAAGTTAATTTGCCTTATGTAACCGCTACGGCCACCGGTCCCAAGCACTTGGTGCGTACGCTGACAAGGGCAAAATTTGAACAATTGATAGAGGACTTGGTAAAACGTACCATTGAACCCTGCGAAACTGCATTGAAAGCTGCAGGTTTGTCCAAAAGTGATATCGACGAGATTATCTTGGTCGGTGGATCTACAAGGATTCCTGCCGTTCAAGAGGCCGTTGAGAAATTCTTTGGAAAGAAACCTTCCAAAGGGGTAAATCCGGATGAAGTGGTAGCTGTTGGTGCTGCGATACAAGGTGGTGTATTAACGGGCGATGTAAAAGATGTACTCTTATTGGATGTGACCCCTTTATCCCTGGGTATCGAGACCATGGGTAGTGTAATGACCAAGTTGATAGAGGCCAATACAACGATTCCTACAAAGAAATCACAAGTATTCTCCACGGCGGCCGATAATCAACCTTCCGTTGAAATCCATGTATTGCAAGGTGAGCGTTCCATGGCAGCGGATAACAAGACCATAGGGCGTTTTCATTTGGACGGGATTCCTCCTGCGCCTAGGGGAACACCCCAAATCGAGGTCACCTTTGATATCGATGCCAATGGTATCATCAAAGTTTCCGCTACGGACAAGGCTACCAATAAGACACAGGATATCAGAATAGAAGCGTCTTCTGGATTAACAGAGGAGGAAATCAAGAAGATGAAGGCCGAAGCGGAAGCGAATGCCGAATCGGATAAAAAAGCAAAGGAGACCGCGGATAAACTGAACGAAGCCGATGGTATGATTTTCCAAACGGAAAAGCAACTAAAGGAATTTGGCGACAAGTTGTCCGATGATAAGAAAAAGCCTATCGAAGAAGCTTTGGAAGAGCTTAAGAAAGCTTATGAAACCAAGGATTTGGTAATCATAGAGCCTGCCCTGGAAAAAATCAACGAAGCTTGGAAAGTAGCTTCCGAGGAAATGTATAAGGCCCAGGCAGAAGCCCAGCAGGCAGGTGCATCCCCTAATGGGGAAGAAGCAGCTTCCGGAGCCGGAGAGGCAGCTGATGGTGATAACGTGGAGGACGTAGACTTCGAAGAAGTCAAGTAGCCTGTCCTGAGCAAAGTCGAAGGGTAGACTTCGAAGAAGCGAAATAAACAATACCATAATAACGGTATTATAACATAAAAAAGGAACGATGTACATCGTTCCTTTTTATTTTTGGAACACATTTTGTTTTTACATAGCCATAATATAAAGTAATTTTGAATATATGATGCAAAACTACCAGACCAATTTCTTATTCGTTTTTATAGGCATGCTAGCCTTCACCGCGTCTTTTCATTCCAACGGGCAGGAATTAAAAGTTTTTACGTTGGCCGATTTTGATTTACACGGAACCGTAAAATCCTGTTTGGTGGTTACTGATTATGGGAAGGAAGAATTTGATTTTGATGAGTTGGGCTTCCTAACAAAGTCCGTTACCCGGTACAACGATTCTGATTATGATATTACCTATTATAAGTATCGCAACGGTGATGTTTTGGAAAAAAGATTGGAAAACTATCGGGAGGGGGTTTTTGATAAAAGTACATCCATTGCGAATATTTATGAAATAGATACCACGGCCAACAAAAGAATAATCGAAAAAATATATTCGTATAATAAAGATTTTTTAGACCAGTACGAGTATATATATAACGCTAAAAATAAGTTGGTGGCGATTAAAAGGAGTAATAACGATGGGATAGACGAAACGACCATATCATACTCCCGATATAAAAATGAAAACACAAAAACATATTTTTTGAACGAAACGATCCAAAAGTCCATTCGCACTTCCATCAAGAAAAAACGCAGCGGAACCTATGAAATTCGTTTAACCAAGGAATATCTGGATGGAAAACCCAATAAGGCCCAAGAACAATGGTTTACAAAAGATGGGGTACTACTTTCTGAGGAAAAATTTGAGTACGACTCCCAGGAAAAATCTTTTGTTACGGCCTCATCTGTCCATTATGTCTACGATGATAAAGGCATGTTGTCCCGGGTAAATACCAAGAAAGATGGTTTGGAGGAAACTAAAGAATACATCTACCAGTACGATAATGAGGAAGGTGGTAACTGGGTAAAACAGATCATTACACCCGATAATGCCTATACCACAAGAAAAATTACGTATTACCAAGCTGAAGGGGTAGAAGAGGAAGAGTAACCGTTAGTCCTTTGGCTCCAACAGATCCCATAGGTTACCATATAGGTCCTCGAATACAGCCACCGTCCCGTACACCTCCTCTCTGGGATGTTCCTTAAAAACAACGCCTTTTTGCAGCATAGCTTTATGATCTCTCCAAAAGTCATCGGTATACAAGAATAGAAAAACCCGTCCTCCGGTCTGATTGCCAACGGCCATTTGTTGTTGGGCACTGGCCGCTTTTGCCAACAAGAGATTGCAACCTTTGGATCCCTTTGGGGAAACAAGCACCCAACGTTTGTGCTTGTCTAACGTTATATCCTGTATCAATTCAAAATTCAATTTTTCGGTATAAAATTCAATGGCCTCATCATACTCCTTAACCACTAAACTAATATGTGCAATAGCCTGTTCCATGTTTTTTACATTATTCGGTATGTGTCATTCCTGCAAAAGCAGGAATCCATGTTAAAGTTTAAATAGATTCCGCATCAAGTGCGGAATGACAAAAAAAATCAATACACATATGATAATAATAGTATGCAAGATTGGTTCATATAGATTTCATGGCGCCCCATTCTTCCTTCAGGATGCCATAACAACAGGTATTTCGTTTAAACCCATCCAAAAGATACACATTTTGCCGTAAGGTACCTTCCCATATACCTCCGAGTTTTTCTACCGCTCCCCTTGAACGTAGGTTTCTTTCATCTATTCTAAACTCTACTTTTTCAAACCCCATATGGTCAAAGGCGTGGTTCAGCATAAGGGCTTTCATATGTCCGTTAAGCCCACTTCCCTGAAATTCCCTTCCTATCCAGGTGGCCCCTATGTGCAAGACCTTGTTTTTCCAATCAATATGCATATATCGGGTACAACCCGCATACCGCAGGGATTTTTTATCAAAGATGATAAAGGGGATGCTCCTTTTGTTTTTTTGCTGTTCCAGGGCAATCTCGACATAGCTTTTTAAGGCTTCCGGGGTTTCAATATCCGAGGGTGAAAATTGGACTAATTTTTTTTGCGCAGCTATAGGGAGAAGGTGATGAAAATTTTCCAATGTTAACGGCGAGAGCCTCACATGGTCATTCTCCAATGTAAAGGTTTGTAGCATTACACCAATTGATTGATAATTTCTTTTTTTATTTCATGCCCTCCATCAAAAATAAGTTGTTTCGCCCTTCCCTGAAATAGGTTTTCGATTTTTTTCGATTCCGCTTGTATGCGCTCTGGGGTCAAATACGGATCTTTATCACCAATGATAATATCAACTTCGGTATGGTTGTCCCTTAAAAACGTAAAATCATCTTCCACAAGTTCATGGGGAATTCCACCGGAATGCAACACCAACCGATGGCAATCTACTTTGCGTTTGGCTACCCATCGTGCTGCGATGGAAACCCCTTGCGAATATCCAAAAACAATAAAATTGCAATGGTCCGGAATATTTTCGTGCTTGTAAACGGTATCCAGATAAGTCAATACGTTATGAAGTTCCTCCATCGTGTTCTCTTTGGTGAGCCAACTGGCACCCACATGTTTGTATTCCCCATTAAGATAGTACTTAGAAGCTGCTTGTGGGGCAATGATATAATTTTCTTCTGGAGGAAGCTCATTAAAATATTTAAGAAAATAACGGCTTAAATAACCAATACCGTGGCAAACGAACCACACATTTTTTGTTTTGGAAGTGAGTTTGTTCAACACGGAATAGGAATTGACCGTAGTGTAGGATACTTTTTTTTCTACCGTTTTCATAAGATGGGCATAGGGTTTAAACAAGCGTAAGAACCAAGTTCTCCGGTATGGTAATATGTGGGTAATTTTCTTTAAAACTAGAAAGCATTTTTCCGTAGGGAAGGTCATCAAAACTGCCGTAATCGTGCAGGTACTCCATAAAGGTGCTTCCATCGTTGCTGAACTGCTGAAAAACCGCTTCGCTTTCCCCATCAAAATCCAGCACGGGCACACCGATCTTTTCACATAGC
>JBCBZE010000373.1:0-3123 GCA_039815505.1 Bacteroidota bacterium
TACAAGCAGCAAAAGAAAAGGACAAAACTAAGAGCGTACCTTTTCAAGGGTTTAACAAAGGCTACGAAGTGGGCTGGGACCAAGGACATTTAGTACTATCTATTTTGAATATAAAAATAACTTCACATAAGTACTACGTCTAATTAATGTTGTGAAACGCCGTTTTTTGTGTGTTTTGACATAACAAACATGCATTTCATCGATTATTTTACGAAAGTGGGCCGCATTTTTAAAATGCATTGGGAATGCAATGGGCCGATTTACAAAATTTAATTCATCAAAATAAGGTGTATTTATTTTGAAAGATCAAGCAAAAAAAATTACCTTTGCCTCCGCTTACAAATGGTGGTTGTAGCTCAGCTGGTTAGAGCATCGGTTTGTGGTACCGAGGGTCGCCGGTTCGAACCCGGTCTTCCACCCAAAAAAGGGCGGCATCAATTTGATGCCGCCCTTTTTACATGTATCGGGATATACTACTGACGCGCTATTTGGAGGCCTTATCCACAACAACGCGCTGCTCCCTATTCGCTACTTCCCAAGCTGTATGGAAAACTAATCGGGCTCTATTTTGTAGTAAATCGTAATTTATTTTATCCGCTGTGTCCCCTGGCCGATGGTAATCTTCATGGGTCCCATTAAAATAAAAGATAACCGGAATATTATTTTTGGCAAAATTATAATGATCACTTCTGTAATAGAAACGATTAGGGTCGTTTTCATCATTATACGTATAGTCCAATTCTATTTGGGTATACTTTTTATTGACCTCTTCAGAAAGCTCATGTAAATCGGTACTTAACTTATCCGAACCAATTAGATATATATAATTTCGTTCTCCCGTACGCTTGGGATCTATGCGCCCCACCATATCAATATTTAAATTGGCCACGGTCTGTGCCAATGGAAAAATGGGTTCTACATCCGTGTAATATTGAGACCCCAATAAGCCTTTTTCCTCTCCTGTTACATGCAAAAAGACAATGGATCGCTTAGGTCCGCTGCCGGCTTCGGACGCTTTTTTAAACGCTTCTGCAATCTCTAAAAGTGTTACGGTTCCAGAACCATCATCATCCGCACCATTATTGATTTGTCCGTCCTTGGTTACACCTATGTGATCTAAGTGTGATGAAATAATAACATATTCATCCGGTTTTTCCGAACCTTTCAATACGGCCACTACATTTTCCGAATTTATTTGGTCTCCCGTATTCTTAATATCCAAAGTAATTGCGGTCTTCAGCGTTTTAGGTGTACTATCCGCGGTGATGTCCGGTAATAAGGTTTTTGCTATTAGCCCGTTAATAAAGAAACTTTTAAGAGCGTCTTCATCAGCGGTTTTAAGTCCCATTCTACCGCTATCATTTTTTTTCATATAATCGAATCGACTTTTAAACCGATTAAAATTTCTCTCATCATAGTAGATGACGCCCTTAGCACCTTTGTTGGCGGCAAGCTCCAAACGTTTTCCTATGGACTCGGACATATTGCTCCAAATAGATTTTTTACGGGTTCCAGAGAGCAAGTAGGTACCATCTTCATTCATAGGCTCCCCAGCTTTGACCATAACTAGTTTTCCATTGACATCCAATTCTTTATAATCGGAGTATATTTCTTCTTCTATTCCGTAGCCCACGTAAACAATCTCGTTATACGTGCCATTTGCTGCCGTGAATGTCAAGAAATTTTCACCGATCGGATAAGTGCTGTCGTTGATGGTAATGGTCCCGTTGGGTAGTTTATTAAGCTCTAAGGGAACATTCTGAAGATACTCATTATCGCCCACGGCACCGGGAATTCCCAATTTTTTGTATTCCTCTTTTAAATAAGCTACCGCCTTTTTTTGTCCCGGTTGTCCGGTTTCCCGTCCTTCAAACTCATCGGAGGCATAAATATATAAGTGTTCCTTCAACTCTGCTTGGGTAATGGTCTCCGCATAGGTTATGGGACTAGTCTGTTGCGGCCTGTTCTGCGTGTCCTCCGCAAGGGTCTTACACCCCATGGACAAACAGATCATCATAAAAAACAATATCTTCACTTTCCTGTAATTTGTAAATTCAAAATTTCCCAAAAATAACAAAAAGAAAGCGAACAAGGATCAGAAAGGTAAAAGTATGGACAGCTATTGATACCGAAGAAATTGAAAAATTGTGCTTGCTATAGCGTAAAAAGAAATGTATTTTGCATGAGTACCCTGCTTACTCTAAGTACGGATTAAAACTATTTGATATGAAAGTCGTTTGGAACGGTGTTATGCCCGCAGTTACTACAAAATTCACAATAGATGATACGCTGGATTTAGGGATGTTCGAATTAAATATCAAAGCGCAAATTGATGCAGGGGTGCATGGGATTATACTCGGAGGCACCTTGGGAGAAGCGAGTACACTTTCCGAGGAGGAGAAAAAAATATTGATAAAAGAAACGGCACGTATTGTAAAAGATAAGATTCCCGTTATTATAAATATAGCCGAACAAACTACAAAAGGGGCTATTGAAGCCGCCCGTAAAGCCGAGTTGTACGGGGCAAGTGGTTTAATGATGTTACCTCCCATGCGCTACAAGGCCAACGATTTTGAAACAGTAACGTATTTCAGTGAAGTGGCCAAAAATACAGCCTTGCCCATTATGGTCTACAACAATCCTGTAGATTATGGCATAAACGTAAGTTTGGATATGATCCAAGAACTACTAAAATATGATAACATACAAGCGGTTAAGGAATCTACTCGGGACATATCGAATATCACAAGGATCAAAAACCGATTTGGCAGTCGCTTAAAAGTACTTTGTGGGGTAGATACCTTGGCGTTGGAAAGTTTATTCATGGGTGCCGATGGTTGGGTCGCCGGTTTGGTCTGTGCCTTTCCTTCGGAGACAGTGGCGATCTATGAATTGGCTCGGACGGGAAGGATTAAAGAAGCCTTGGATATTTACCGATGGTTTTTACCCTTGTTAGAGTTGGATATTGATCCCCAATTGGTACAAAATATTAAATTGGCCGAGGTTGCCACCGGTCTTGGAACGGAATATGTGAGGCCACCAAGACTGCCTTTGCAAGGGGAAGTAAGGGAGAAGGTTTTAGATATTATCGCCAAAGGCTTAAAAAATAGACCGGTACTGCCA
>JBCBZE010000171.1:0-7510 GCA_039815505.1 Bacteroidota bacterium
ACTTTCGTTTATCGTATAGGAGGTGGTGGACGTATCCACGGATACATTTTTCAGTTTTTGCTTTTTCTTTCCGAAAATTTCCTGCAGTTTGGTCGCCGTACCGCTCCGTACCGAACCACTAAAAATATTCCCCACGATGTTAAATATCGTTTCCGCGATCTTATCTCCATAGTCACGTTTTAACTGCTCTAGGTCTTGCATGCCGATCGTGGTAGAAATTTTATTGGATCGTGCCGTTGCAATAAGGTTGTCCAAGCCCATAAAATACATGGTGGGCAACTCATCGATGATAACGGAACAGGGTTGTTTGCCCTGTTTATTTATTTCTTTCAAAAGTTGGGTAGCTACCAGCCCTAATGCGGGAGAATTGGTGGTTTGGGTGCTGGGCGAATTGGCCAGGATAAAAATGACTGGAGTTTCAGGGTTGTTGATATCCAAAGAAACATTCATTTCCGGATACACATTATTACCCATTACCCAAAACAACTCCTTGGTGGCCAGCTGGGACAGGGGTATACGTGCCGATGCCGTTTGACCCGCCAACTGTTCATAAGCTTGTTTGGCCAGCGCATCCGCAAAGGGGGTCATAAAAAACTTTAGTTCCGGGTAGTTTACAAAGATTTTAAACACGTCCTCATCGGGACAGGAAGCCAGTGCTATGGCATGCGGCAAAGTGCAATACTTTCCATTTTCATAAATTTTTAAAAAGTAGATACAACTAGCAAAATACGAAATAGCGGATTGTGCAAAAAAGTCTTTCTTGGTGATCCATTCTTTATTTAAATTATACAGCACCGTCTGCGATGCTTCAATAGCATCGGCCGCCTTTCGTATGAGATTGGGGCTTATAGGATTAATGAAATTGGATTGCGCCAGATCGTCCAAGGAAACCACTGTAAACTTTGGTTCTATTTTATACGTGTTCTTGTAATATTCGAAAAATGCATAGGTCTCCTTGGCCAAGGAGGGAAACTTAAAATCATACACCATCATGGTGAAGTTTTTCTTGATATGCTGTCTTATGTATTCTTCGATGACGGAGTAGGACTTACCGGACCCTGGAGTGCCCAGTACCATGGTAGCCCTAAAGGGGTTCACCACATTTACCTTACCGTTGTCCGTAATAAAATTTACCGAATAAGGATTTATCTTTACGCCTTTCTCCTGTTTAAACTTTTCGTTCTTTTCATTGAACTCGTCCTTACTTCCAAAATAATTTAAGTGCTTCCGAAGTTTTATATAACCAACCATAAAAGCGGCGAAAGACGTGAAGGAAAGAATTGCGTTCACATACAGGTGTGAGTTGAACTCGGGAACAAAGATAAAAATGACCAACCCTGTAAAAACGGTGACTACATACATGACTTGCCTATTATTTTCTTCCGGTTTCCGTTTTACCTGAAATCCCAAACAAGCAAATGCAATAAGCGCTAGGCACGCCAATCGAAGTAATACCGAATATTGATGAAATGGAAACAGGTTGATCAGTTTTACCATTACATTGGTAACGTTCTTCTGGGTAAGTGCCTTACTTGCTAAAAAGTCATAGTAGCTTATGTAGACCTCGGCGGTCAAAAGTAGAAAGCAGCATACAAAAACCAGTACAAGCAGTACATCTATGGAAAATTTTTCGTTCTTCATTTGCCCCTAATTTGGGAAGCCTATTTATTGCTTTTGTTAACCTATTGCAAATGGCTTCTTTCTTATGATTTACAGTATCTAAAAAGAATGTTTTAGACTGTAAGCTTGCTTAAAAGTACTAGTGAACTATAGAAAATAAAGGGTGCTTCGTAATAAGTGGTGGACTAAAGTTGCATAGGTGGTAATATAAACTAATAACTGTTCAAACGCGTCGTGCAACAGCTAGGGGGTCCTCCTTATTTCTATGTGCATATTACTATTGGGGATAAAAAAAGAGGGGGGCTAAACGATAGATTTTGCGGAAAAAAGTGGAAAGATTTATATAGCTCATTTAAAAGCTTTTCACCGCATACAACTACTTTTTAAGCAGCACCCAATAAAGGAACTAAATCCTTCTTGCCTCGGCTTTCATACGTAATACCCATTTCGCCTTATAGTGCATAAGGGGTTTTTCTATAAAGGTGTACGAGGCCATGGCTACGATAAAAACAAGGGATAGGGGCACAATAAATTCTGTTAATGGTAGAGCCCTATCGTTTAGTTGATTTCGGGTAATCCCAAATCCAAAGAATATAGGGTAATGATATAGGTAAAGCCCATAGCTAATTTTACCTATATATCCGATAAGCCTATTGTTGAACAGATCATCAATCGAATTTCCCCTTTTTTCTTGAAGTAGAACAAAAACAAAAAATAGGACAGAACAGATTGAAAACATGAACAGTCTTATTATAGGAACCGGGATTATCATGGCATCCATTTTTTCTTGAACAAGCGCAACCATCACAAACCCAATGGCCCCAAGAAAAAACAACAGCATCGTTGCTTTTTTTCTGTTTAGACTCAATAGATATTTTTCGTGAAATACAAGAAGGGACCCCATACTGAGCGAAAGTATTCTAAACTGGGTGCCCTTATAGATGAGCCTTGAAGCAATTGCTTCATCAAACAATGTATAGGTTATCAAAATAGCGCTAAGGGTAATGATAAGAACGATAGGCAAAACGTATTGTTTTAAGTGCTTTAGTTTAAAAGTACACAGTATAATGGGCCAAAAAAGATAATAATGTTCTTCCACGGATAAGGACCATGTATGTGCCAGCGGATGCAATCCTTGCTCAAAGACAAAATAATAATTACCGACATATACGGCCAAGTAATCAAAACCTTTCCATGTGAACAACAAACCGGATAGAATCAAGGTAAGGTAATAAATGGGAAAGATGCGAATGGCCCGTTTAAGGTAAAATACTTTAAAAGAGAATTGCTTTTTCTTTTTTTCCGCTACCAGTATCCGGGTAATCAAAAAACCACTCAGCACAAAAAAAAGATCTACCCCTAAGTAACCAAGATTAAAATAAGAAATCAAAAAGTAAAAGGTACCGCATACCTCGGACGATGTAATTTGTGGCATATGGGATAGTATGACCATCAACGCGGCATACCCCCTTAGGCCATCCAATACCCTTATTTTGTTCATCGGTAAATACAATTTCCTCTACCATAAAAATAGCTGTAGATCGCTAAAAAGAAACAGATATACTCATAAGTGGTACAATTAGAAAACATAACGGGCCTATAGGTTCATAAACGCAACACCTAAGGGGCACTATGAATAGGTTTTAGACGCATTGAGATAACAGGAAAGCCGTCCGTTAGCGTTCGGGCAAACAAGTTATGGAATGCGTTATTCTGTTATTTTAAGTTTAAAAACTGGTATAAGGGATTTACCCTTCTTTTGGAAATGGGTAGGTATTTATGAGTCGTCAATTTAAGATAGTTTCCATCCTTCTTATGAATGTTGACGGCGAAATCCATGTTGGCCAAAAGGGAATGATGGATTCGAAAGAAATTATTTCTATCCAGCAATTTTTCATATTCCCCTATGTTGCGGCTAGACATTTTTGAGGTTTTATCCTTGAGATGAAAAATGGTATACCTGCCATCAGATTGTAAATACAGTACTTGGCTCAAAGGAATAATGTCTACCGATTCCGTCGAAGGGATAGCTAAAAACTTTAATGGACCGTCTTTATCGTTTCTGATATTTTCTGCACTGGCCAACTTTTTTAGTTCTATATTCTGTCGTGCTTTTTTCACTGCAAGCAACAGGCTTTCCGGTTTAAGCGGCTTTAAGATATAGTCTGTGACCAAATGCTTAAAAGCTTCTAATGCATATTCGCTGTAAGAACTAATAACGATGATTTCTATTTCATGTAAATAGGCAAGCTTTTCCAAAATTTTAAACGAATTTTCCCTATCTAACTTTACATCAAGAAAAATAATATCGGGTTTAATTTTTCTCAGGACCTGTTTGGCTTCCTCGATTGTGCTAGCGGTTTCGCATACCTTGACCTCCCTACAGAATTCCGTTAAAAGAAGTTGTAACAACTCCATATGGTCTTTATCGTCCTCTATAATAACTGCATTAAATTCATCCATGGCGCTCTATAATTATTGACTAACGTATTCATCTTATCGTACCTTATAGCAAGGCAAGAACGGTGGTTCCTTTACCAACGCTACTTTTTACCCTAATTTCACCTTCATGCATATGTATCAGTTCCTTACAAAGAATAAGCCCTAAGCCAGCACCTGTTTCGTTCGCCGTACCCGTTCTTGAGTTAATTTTGGAAAGGTCAAAAAGGCTTTTGGCAATTCGTTTGGGCATTCCCAAGCCACTATCATCTACCTTAAATACAATATGGTGTTTCATTTTTTTTGCGCTTATGGTCACCTTCCCATTTTTAGTGGTAAACTTCAAGGCATTGTTTACTAAATTGGATAAAATGGAAGCTGCGATATCTTTGTCAAGATGTCCTCTTAATTTATGCGGACAACGATTTACCAATACTATTCCTTTTTGTTCCGCCAAATCTTGATATATAGCTATTGATTCATCGATTACCTGCCGTACGTTCCATTCTTTTTTATTTACTTTTAATCCACCCTTTTGTAAAATGGCCCATGACAACAAATTTTGGGTGAGCTGATAATTTTTTTGCGCGGCTTTTTGTAAGGTAACTATATATTTCTTGACGTTTTGTGGTTTTAGGGAATCAAAGTTTTTTACTAAAATATTGGTATATCCCAACATGATATTGAAAGGAGACCTTAAATCATGGGCAATTATGGAAAAAAAGCGTTCCAACGAAAAGTTGGCTTTATTTAATCTTTGGTTCAAATCCTTTTCAACATCTAAATGTCCGGCGATTTCATTGCGCTGCTCGTGTATAAGCGAATTTTTCTTTACAAGCTCCAGTGTAAGCCTTTCGTTTCTCCACAGGGCCCTATAAATAATCAAGGCAACGATGCAGAGACCAATGACCAAAACAAGCAAGTGGGATCTTGAATTCTCAACTTTGGCCAACGAAACTTGCGTAATTTCATTATCCTGGGCCAGTGATTTAATTCTTTGTTGGTTATAATCGGGTATGTAAGGCTTCTCCAATTCCAAAACTTGGGATGCCACATCTATTTTATATATATTGTTCGTAAGCACTTTTGTATCTGGAAAATGTCTATCATCCAGCATAAATTTCTTCAGTTTAGGATCTGTAGCACCTAATAATCTATAATACTCCACATTGAATTTCTGGGGCATTTCATGTCCAAGGTCCCGATACTTTTCAAGATAAAGAAGTTGTTTTTCATACATATTGTTTTTTTCATATAAAGAAGCTATCAGCAGATATATCGTTCCTGTAAATCCAGGATTTACCCTTCTCTTTTTGGCAATTTCAATCGCTAGTTTATATTCCTCCAAAGCAGCTTCGAAACTTCCGCTTTCCGCATAGTTTAAACCAATACCCCTGCGTACAATTATTTCTTCATAAGGTGAAAATTCATGGTGTTTTAGGACCTTCAAAGATTTTTTTTGATAGAAAAGAGATGTTTGATACTCTTTTTTAAGCAGGTAAAGAAAGCCTAAGTTTGAATATAGCTCAAACAACATTTTTTCCTTAGTATTGTTTTTGGGTAAATAGACCGGCGGTCCTGAAGTTCCAAAAAGTCTTACTTGTTTAAATTTTTGAGCCCGCCATTTTTCCTTTACCACTAAATTTCTATTTAACTGGATGATGGCCTTATTATACTTATAATGCTTCGCAAAGAGCAGCGCAAGTCTATTTCTAGAGGCTCCAAGCGTGGTAACTTCACGTGCTTTTCTATACGCCCTTATGGCCTTTAGGTTCTGTTCTATCGCCAGCTCGGTTGCGCCCCTGTTCATATGTATTTCCGAAAAAAGATCATGGCAGTCCGCGATCAGTAGGTTATCCTTTAATTCCCTGGCCAAAACAAGGGCTCTTTTCGTATGCTCCATAGCCTTCCAAAATCTTGGTTTGGACGTATACAGTTTGGCCAATTGCAGATGTAAAAATGATTGCGCATACGCATTACCCACCTCTTTCTGGGCAATTATTGTGCGCAAAAAATCTTTTTCAAGAAAATCATGGGGAATGCTATTTTTAAAACAATATTCGGCCGTCTCTAAAAGTGTAATGGTTAAAAACTTATCTTGATTGGGTAACTCTTTGACCAATGTCAAGGCTTTTTTGTAGTAATAGAATACGGAATCCTTTGGTATTTTACCCTGAAGATTCCGGGCGCGTCCAAGTACATCTTCAATCGTTATATGATCGCGGGTCTGGTCAAAATAAGTTGTATTCGGTGACGTTGATAAATTGGCTTTTGGGTATACAGTGCCGCTAATGATACATGATAGAAGTATAACATACTTTCGCATAGCTACTCTAGATTATATATACACCGGTCGGCTTTTAGTTGAATTTAAAAGCATCGATTTCCTTTCATCAAAAAAAGTATGTCGTGGCCGAAACCCATTTACTTTTATGAAAAAAAAGAAGACTCCCCTTTTTGAGGCTGTAGGAAGTAATACTTAAAATACGTAATAATATACGGCTTTTTAAGCTTTTTTGGATGTTTGCCAATATGGCTTTCCAAATGGCAGGGCCTATTAAATACCTATTTCGCAATGAATGGGAAGAAAGAGTTAAAGATTATAAAAGGAGGTAGATACTGGGGGTTATTTCAATGAATAACAACTACATAACGCATTCATAGTTAACATAATTTCTGGAAATATAGGACGTATTTTCTATCATAATTTGTATACCTTATAGATAAACAAAAGCCAGAAAATAACTTTATTTTAACTATAAATTTAACATCGGCCCCGTAAAAATTTGAGTGCTACTTTAGTTATTTTGTAAAACCGGTACCCGCTTTAAAATAAATTATGCAGGGTAATTACTAAGAAGCGTAGTTGGCGTAATCCCTGTATTCCCGTTTTAAGGATCTAATGGCCATGGTGATATGGTTTTCAACGGTTTTTGGTTTAATATCCATGATGTCGGCAATCTCCTTTACTTTAAAATTGTTGATACGTTTTAGCAGAAAAACACGTCTGCGTTGCTTTGGTATTTCCGCTATGGATTTGGTAATCAATTCTTCTAATAGAAAATCGTTTCGCAAAGGATCTTCGGAAAGTTCATCATGCCTTAAATATCCATTTTTATGGTTTTTTCTAAGTTCGTTATAGCTAGCGAATTTAATCGCCTGAAACAGAAAGGCCATTTTGTTGTTGATGCTTTCATCGTTGTTTTTGTATTTGGAATGTATGGCCAAGAAAACCTCCTGGGTAATGTCATGCGACAATTCTTCTTTTTTACAAATCTTGAAGGCATAACTTCTTAAGACGTTATAATTATCCAAAAAAAGTGTACCAATGTTTTTAGTGCTCATCATCTCTTTTTTTAAGAACGGAACACTGTTGTTCAACTACTCCCTTGTAGTCTAAAAACTATTGTTCCGAACGTTTATCTTGCTTAAATTTAGTGGATGATCATCC
>JBCBZE010000418.1:0-2276 GCA_039815505.1 Bacteroidota bacterium
TATCTATACGTGCGGACAGTTGGCAGGCCGGGCAGGAATAAAGAATCCTTATGAAAATGTAACGCTTCCGGTACAGATGAGCAAAGAGGATATCGTTAAGGAACTGAAGAATATGTACACCTATGTACGCCGATCCATACGTGAACTACCTAACGAGAAATTACTCTCAAATTGCGATTTTGCAGGTGATGCCATACCAGTGTGGCGCCTGTTCTACGCTATGGAGAACCATATCATCCACCATCGGGGACAGTGCTTGGTATATTTACGGCTAAATGGAGTGGTCCCAAAGGGTTTTTATGGGTGGTAAGCATTCAAAAAAGAACCTTTAAACAAGATATAAAATAAACATTTTAAAATTTTAATTATGCTACAAAGAAAATTTGACGAAGTTGTTAAGACCCATTTTCCACATGCTATGGATGCCAAGGACACCTCCATTCACTATCTGGGAAAAATGCAAATTGAGCATAAAATCGACATCTCCAAAGTACTGATGGCCACATCTGTATGTTCAGATGATATCAATGTGCCTTCCACTACCTTCTTTAATGTATTGTTTGGTCCGTTTATTATGGGAGGATTGGGCGGATTACCTTTTGCAGGGCAAACGGGGATGACCGCTTTTGCACATCATATTCCAGATGAAGGCAGTGCATTTATATTTTACGGACCACATATTGGCATTACCCTAGATGGGGATTTGGGCAAGATGTACAGACCGCGACAAGAAGAGACCGGAAATTCTTGTGGAGCACTAATGCTGGCATTGAGCCGATTGCAAGACAGCACTTACAAACCTGTTTTGAACGACGATGACTATCAACAAATGAAGCTCGAGGAAAGTTTACTTTACCATCGAGAAGAAATATTGGATAGCGAGAATCCGGAAAAGGCCATTACAGAAGTAACTTATCGGATAATCGATAAAAAGATCCATGACCATATCATAGCATGCAAAGATGAGTTTCCTGTTGATTCGATCACCTTGTTGGGAGGGATTATTATCAATACCGACTATGGTTTGGACGATTATTTTGTGGCCAAGAACTTTGAGGTGGTAAGTGTTAAAGACCTGTAGTACCTACCGGTGACACTCCAAGGAACAGTATGTTTAAAATTTGGAAATCCCATTAATGCAAAAGAGGTCCTTATATTTTGTTTGCCCTACCGATTGCCTGGAGGCTATTATCAATAGGTCCCTTGGAGGTAAAAACTATTATCATACCTCCCTTGGAAATTCCGTGGTGTTCGATGGGAAAACAACCACCCACATAAAGGGATTGATCCTAAAATATAACATTACCGAGGTTTCATTTGTATTGTCCCTTACGAATCCTATCATTCACGACGCGTTGGCAAACCAAGATTTTTCAGATATTCGAGGGTTAAACAATCTCTATCATCAAGTTTTAATGCAAAAACGGTATTCCGAAGTTTTATACCGTGCACACAATCGTGATTTCACCGTTCTTTCCTATCATCTCAACAAAAAAATTAAGGAGTTGCTGCTTGTACTCCAGGGTTCACATATAGATGAACTAAGCATAGTGGGAAGGATTTATTGCAAACAAAAGAAAACATTTGATAAAATATATCCGGATTTGGTCTGTACTGAATATTTTAGTCTAAATTGAGCAACGATTAAAAAAATAGTTAAATTGGTTTTTAGACTGAAAATATAAGGTAGTCCGTTGAGATAAATGAGCACATCCAAACCCAAGCCTCCATCTTTTTTTCAACGTATACCACATGCGATCACCATATTGTTCGGTATTATTGTTCTGGTTACCCTATTGACCTATATACTGCCTTCGGGAACCTATGAACGTATTTTGATCGATGGACGACGTACTGTTGTGCCGGATTCCTATAAAACCATTTCCTCTACCCCCATTGGCCTATTGGATATGTTTAAATCCATTCCTTTGGGTTTTAAGGCCGCCGTTGAGATTATTTTTATTGTATTGGCCGGGGGCATCATGTTCGGATTCATGGAAAAATCGAAAGCGGTTGAGAATGCAGTAGGCACCCTCGTGAAAAAGTTGGGGTCTAAAAACAAGTACCTTATCATCATCATCATGACCTTTATTTATGGGTTGTTGGGTGTAGCCGTTGGTTATGAAAACAATATAGCCATGGTGCCTATAGCAGCTGTTTTGAGCCTTGCTTTGGGCGGGGATTTAATTTTGGCTGCCGGTATTTCAGTAGGTGCCATGACCATTGGTTTTGGACTCTCCCCTATTAACCCTTATACCGTTGGTACCGGTCACAAA
>JBCBZE010000137.1:0-8364 GCA_039815505.1 Bacteroidota bacterium
GAAGATTTTTATGGTAAAGTTGAGTTGATTACCCAAAGAAAGGAAATAATGCATACCCTTGGTTGGGATTGGGGCGTAGATTTTTTATTGCCAGATGTTGTTGTGTGTCCCCAATGCAAAAAGGATGTGATCGAAGGAATAGACCCGGCTACCTTTTACGGAGAAAACACTATGGAACAGGACCCTAATGAAATTACGTTTTTGCAAAGAATACAGGAAGGTATTCCACTATGGGAGTCCGGTACGGACATCTATCTTAAATGCCATCATTGCAGCGTGCTAAGCCCCATTGAAAATTATGGATACAACAACAGTTTAATTTTCACCAATTTCGCCATCATTTTTTGGAACTGGCCAGAACTGAAGAGCGAATTCAAAAGTACGCTCAAGGATATCTTAGGTAAAGACGTACTATTGATCGATAGATAAGAACAATACACCACAAGTGATATAGTTCTCAGCGATTTGATTGCGCGAAAGAACTTTTAGTACCTTTAAAAAAGCTTGTTTCCCATAGTTCAACATATACCATGAGTCGGAAGCGAAACATATAAATGAACGTATGAACTTAAACCAAATAACCGTGCCATCCACGGATCTAGAACGATCAATCCCCTTCTATCAAAAGCTAGGGCTAAAATTAATTGTAGAAGCACTCCCCCATTACGCAAGATTCGAATGCCCAAACGGCAACTCAACTTTTTCAATACATCAAACCGAAAATTTACCAAAGGGAGATGGAATTTATGTCTATTTTGAATGTGATCGTCTAGACGAATATGTACACGAACTTATAGAAAAAGGAATTGTATTTGATCAGAAGCCTACCGATCAAAAATGGTTATGGAGGGAAGCAAGACTAAAAGATGTTGATGGAAATCAACTGATACTATTTTATGGGGGAGAAAATAGATTGAATCCGCCCTGGAGAATCAAACGGTAAGCGAAAGTTGGGGAACAGATGTATGGATATAACCCTGATACTATGGGATTGGTGCGGTTTGGGCGCTCGTTTCATAATGCGCGGAAAATACAATGCGTAGGCATCTGGAAACTTCCACAAAGGCAATACAAATTGATAAACTAAATTAGACCTTAAAAAAATTCATGCAACAAAGCACACAACGTTTTGTTCAAAACTTAAAATCAAATACGATATGGGTAAAACAACACTAATTTCTGTTCTGACAATCGCAGGATTGTTCTTTTTTGTATATCATATGGATATACATCCCAACAACGTTAAACATGATTCCATGGGTACGGTTAAAAATAGTACGGGTCCTAAGTATAGCTCTTTAGTATGGGCCGATGAATTTAATGATAGCGGACCTGTAGATTCCGAGAAATGGTTTCTCCAGACCCAGCTTCCTCCAGGAGGCAGTTGGTGGGGCGGTTTAATTCAGCATTATACGGACAGACAGGTCAATACTTATATAAAAAACGGTCATTTGAATCTGGTCGCTAAAAAAGAAACGTTTGAAGATCAAGGGGAAATCAAACACTATACATCGGCCAGATTAAATTCTAAATTTGCTTTCACTTATGGCCGAATAGAAATTAGAGCAAAGTTGCCAACAGGTAACGGAACTTGGCCGGCTATTTGGATGCTCAATAAAAATATTGACGAAGATGGCGCATATTGGGACAATTCCGGTTTTGGAACCACCAAGTGGCCCAAATGTGGCGAGATAGATATACTGGAACATTGGGGCAAGAACCAAGATTACATTTCAAGTGCCGTACATAACGGCTCAAGTTATGGTTACAAAGTGAAGAATCTTGGCGGTCAAAAAATAGACAGTGTTTCCAGCAAATTTCATACGTATACGTTGGAATGGTCCAAAGAGAAAATGGTATTTAGCGTTGATGATGTTGCGCATTTTAGCTACGAACCATCTATCAAAAATTCCGATACCTGGCCTTATGATTCCGACTACTACATAATTTTGAACATAGCGATAGAACCCGATATTGACCCTGAGTTCATGCAAAGTGCCATGGAAGTGGATTATATACGGGTGTATCAATAAAATCTTGATGATGACAAACAAGTAAATGTAAAGGCCGGTTGCAATGGAGTCCTTACAGGCTATTTCCGGATTCTCTGTATAAACGGCTTGTTTCTTACCGAACCATAAAACTAAACGACTACGACCCTTACTGTTACGCTCATCTTGTACAAATAAATTTTATAAAAATTGCGCAAGTGAACACTTTCGCATATATTAGCAAGCAATCACTTGCATATTAAATAAAGATGATGAGAAGAGATGTGTTTAACGCTTTAGCGGATCCAACAAGAAGGAGCATTCTTATGGCCTTAACCGGTAAATCACAGAATGTCAATACATTGGCTGACAATTTCAACATGACCAGACAGGCGGTATCATTACATATCAAATACTTGGAAGAGTGTGGTGTTATTAGCGTAAAAAAAGAAGGTAGGGAACGTCATTGCAAACTTGAGGCTGAAAAGCTGGTAGAAGTAGGTGACTGGTTAGCGCCTTTTAGAAAAATGTGGACCAAAAAATTCAATCAACTCGATGAGCTCTTGGAAGAATTACATTCAACGTCTAAAAAGAGAGTATAAAATACAGCTAATATGGAAAGTAAACCATTGATCATAGAACAGGAATTCAACGCGCCCGTAACGCTGGTATGGCGTGCAATCACTGAAAAGGAACTCATGAAAAAGTGGTATTTTGATATCTCGGATTTCAAACCGGAAGTGGGTAACAAGTTTCAGTTTGAGGGCGGTGAGAAGGGTAAGCGCTATGTACATTTATGTGAAGTGTTAGAAGTAATCCCTTTTAAAAAACTAAAGTACTCTTGGAAATATAAAGGAAACGAAGGGCTTTCATTCGTCACTTTTGAATTATCGTCTTCCGAAAAAAAAACCAAAGTAAGACTTATCCATGAAGGACTTGAAACATTTACAAACCCGGATCTTGCCAAAGGCAATTTCGTTGGCGGATGGCAGTATCTCATTCAAAAGTCTTTAAAGAAATTCGTGGAAAACGGAGAGGAACTTAGATATTGGTAACATACATAACAAGGGGTATAGCAACTAACGCAAACTAATTAAAATTGAAAAACATTTATTTAATTATTGCCGTATTAATAACAGCATGCAATGGTGCTCCCATATCATCTGAAATGGGGATCGATTATCCGGGAAAGGAAAATCCCGGTGAAATACCCATAATTTTTGGAGAAGGAATTGTTTCAAAAAAGAACAGATTTGAAATGGGCCTTACCATTTCACCCAACGGTAAAAGCATGGCGTTTGGCATTGCCCATGAATCCAAAGCGGAAGAAACCTGTATATATTTGATGAACTATATAAACAAAGGATGGACCGACCCTGATAAAACTTTTCTTCCCGATAATGTAAACACCTTTTTCCCTATGTTCGGTCCTTTGGGCAAGGAACTTTATTTTGTCAAATCCGTGAATGGCTTGGAAACCGATTTATGGGTCGCAAAGTATGAAAACTATAAGGCCACTTCCCCGATACCATTGGACACTATATTCAATTCACGTTCCAGGGAAGCTGGTCATGGAAAATCTAATGATGGAACGTTCTACTTTACCTCCAACAGGGATGATCAGCATCAATGTTGTGGGGATATTTATTATGCTGGACTAGGGCCCAACGGATATAAGAACGTACAAAAAGTGCCTAACGTTAATTCCACGGCGGATGAAGAAAGTCTGTACGTAGGGCCAAAGGGAGATTACTTAATCATTCAATCATGGAAAAACGAATATGGCACCAAACATGATCTGTATATCAGTTATAAAAACAAAAATGGGTCTTGGTCCGTACCAGAGCGGCTGAACGACCATATCAATAGCAGTGAAATTGAACAGCGACCCTTTGTATCTCCTGAAAATAAATTCTTATTTTTTAGTAGAATGAGCGTAACACAGATGAATGGAGAAGACATGTACGAATCGGACATCTATTGGGTAAGCACTGCATCCATCTTTGGGCCATACCTTTACAATACAATGATCAAATATGAACCAACATATAATGAACCTTTTAAAATAGACCTTCCCAAAGACCTGTTTAAGGATATAGATGATGTAGCTTTGACATACAAGGCTTCTTTAGCATCTGGAACGGAATTACCTGAATGGATACAATTTGACCCCTCCAATTTTTCATTGACGGGCAAATGGAACTCTAGGGAAGATGTCAAAATCAAAATAGTGGCTACTGATAGTTTTGGAAACGAAGGTGTTTTTACCCTTACATTGAATGAAAAAAAAATATAACATACAGCTAAACCTCTCCGACCGGGAACGTTCAAATCTCCGAAAAAATAAGGTCCGGATATCGGAAATTTTGGATTATGCGGTAAATGAACTGGAGGAAATACTGAGCGTTTCCCCGGAACGCGCGCGCGAAGTTTATGCTTTAGCCGATTTCCAAAGGATTCCCTCCATAGGAATACGATTTGCAGAGGATTTGACTTTTTTGGGATATTACTCCGTTGACGAACTTAGAAATAAAGACAGGGCCCTATTAACGGACACTTTCGAAAAAAAGAAAGGATATAGCACGGATGTCTGCGTGGAAGATCAGTTTAGATTGGCCGTGCACTTTGCCAATACAAACGATTATTCAAAAAATTGGTGGGACTTTACCCAAGAAAGGAAAAAATTTAGGATTGAAATGGGCTATCCAAAAGATAGACCCAAAACAACGTGGCAGGAAATAGTCAAGAAAACATGAAAATACTTATCATCGGCGGAAACGGAACCATTGGAAAAAAAGTAAGCGCGCACTTCTTGCATGATAACGAAGTACTAACGGCAGGAAGAACAAATGGAGATTTGCACGTAAACATTTCGGATAGCGAGTCTATTGACAAGTTATTTACACAAACTGAGAATTTGGATGCCATTATCTGTGTCGCAGGGGAAGCCAAATGGGCCCACTTCAATGATCTTACGGAAACCGATTATTACATTGGTCTAAAAAGTAAGTTAATGGGGCAGGTGAATCTTGTACGCATAGGGCAACATTTTTTAAATCCTAATGGCTCTATAACCTTAACTACCGGAATATTGGCAGATGACCCAGTTGTTAAAACGGCAAGCGCGGCAATGGTTAACGGGGGCATACACAGTTTTGTAAAAGCCGCTTCTTTGGAAATGGTGAATGGTATACGCCTTAACGTTGTTTCATCCGGAATGGTAGAGGACGCCTATGAAAAGTACAAAGATTACTTTCCCGGTCATAACCCAATTCCCATGCCCAAAGTGATCAATGGATATGTGAGAAGTGTAAAAGGGAAAATAAATGGGGAGATTATACGCATTTATGATTAAAAGCAGCTTTTTACGCAACCTCTAGATACCAAAGGCATCTTGGGTAAAAGCCTAAACCATGACAAAAACGTTCGCATACCTTGCTTTTCTACTTCTTCTATCTTGCGGAAACGATGACAATGGTGGTATTGATGTACCGGAAGGCACCAACCTTAGGGTAAATTATTTTACGATTGATTGTGTCGGGGTCCTTGAACAGCAGTGTTTGTTGATTCAGGAAGGTAGTGATATCGGGAGCGACACATGGGACTATTTTTATGACCCCATTGAAGGCTTTGATTTTGAACTGGGCTTTGTTTACAACCTTCAAGTAACAAAAACAAAGGTTGAAAACCCACCTGCGGATGGTTCTTTATATACATATAAACTTGTAAACATTATTTCCAGGACCGAACCAATTTGTGAATTCGAAAACCCCGCCGAAGATTTGGATTGGCTTAGGATAGAAATTCAAAAAAGGGAAGGGAATCCTAGCGAGGATATGAAATATTGTTACATTACACAGGCAGAATATGATGCAAACCCTGTATTTGTTTACATGGACTGCAATCCTTTTATCAATAAGGTGATTCCTATTTTTGATTGCTTGGGAACTCAACTAAATAAGGACAACAACCTTTTTTTGGATGACTTGGAAAACGTTAAAATCATTTGGCAACCTACCGACTTTGTTTGCGATGTAGGTTTCTGAATTTATTACCTAACCTTTAAACTTTAGTGGTAGATACACCACTTTTTTGGTATCAAAAAACACTTCATCGAAGCTATCCGTTAAATCAAAAATTTGTACCGTCCTGTAATCCCTTAACTCCTCGGTAAGGTCGCCTCCTTTAAGATAAAGAATACCATTTTTACGGTCATGAAGCGATTCCTTTTTAATACGCCCTTTGGTCCACCGCACAAAAGTGGGCATGACCGCTACCGCCCGGCTAACAATAAAGTCGAATCGTGTATCCAAATCTTCCACCCTTGTGTGCATTGCCTTGACATTGGTAAGTTCCAAACCGTGGAGAACTTCTTCCACCACCTTGATTTTCTTTCCAATGGCATCCACTAAGGTAAAATTGGTTTCAGGGAAAAGAATCGCCAAAGGAATTCCGGGAAATCCCCCTCCTGTTCCCACATCGAGCACTGAAGTTCCGGGTAAAAATTGTTGGATTTTTGCAATACCCAAGGAATGGAGTACGTGTCTTACATACAATTCATCTATATCCTTCCTGGATACCACGTTTATCTTTTGGTTCCAATCCTTATAAAGAAATTCCAATTGCAAAAATTGGTTCTTCTGGAATTCGGTTAAATTTGGGAAATATTTAAAAATTATATCCGCCTTCATGCGTACCTTTGGCTTTTTGACAAAAGTAGTATTTTAAAATTCATAAAATTTCCCATTAGACGGGGCTTGGGCATTAAAAAGTGCAGAATTCCGTTATATTTACATAAAGATTGCATCAAATGGATAAAAGCACGATTAAATTTTCCAGAAAGGATTCCGCACAATTTTTTAGGACCCTCAATAAAAGAGTGAATGCGTATTTTAAGGAAAATAAAATTAAAAAAACGGGCAATTGGCGATTACATCTAAAGACCATCGTTATGTTTTCCATTTTTCTAACCCCTTATTTTTTAATATTGACATTGGATTTACCTATTTGGGCCAATTTATTGTTGACCATAATAATGGGTGTAGGAATGGCCGGTGTGGGAATGAACGTTATGCATGATGGTAATCATGGCGCCTATTCCAACAAAAAATGGGTAAACAAGCTCATGGGGAGCAGTATTTATATTCTTGCAGGAAATGTATACAATTGGCAGGTACAACACAATGTACTGCACCATACATATACCAATATTCACGAGCATGATGAGGATTTGGAGGCTGGTAGGATTCTTCGTTTCTCCAGGCATGCCACATGGCATAAACACCATAAGTTTCAACATTATTATTCTGTTTTTTTATATGGCCTTCTTACATTCAATTGGGCCATTACCACCGATTTTCAACAAATGTATCGTTATATGAAGCGTAAACTTTCCTATGGAAAATTACCAAACCCGGTAATCAATTGGAGTACGTTGGTGGTAACGAAATCATTGTACATTGTGATATGGATCGTACTTCCATTGATCTTTATTGATATTGCTTGGTGGAAAGTTTTAATAGGTTTCTTTATTATGCATTATGTTGCGGGTGTAATTCTGAGTGTGGTATTTCAACTAGCACATGTTGTAAATGATGCAGATACTCCTTTACCGGATAAAAGTGGCACTATGAAAAATACATGGGCCATACACCAATTGTTCACCACGGTTAATTTTGGCACCAAAAACCGTATCGTGAATTGGTTTACGGGTGGTTTAAACCACCAAGTGGAGCACCATATTTTTCCTAACATTAGCCATGTGCATTACACAAAAATCTCCAAAATTGTGAAACAAACGGCCAAAGAGTTTAATTTACCCTACAATGAATACAAAACTACCAGAAAAGCTATAATTTCGCACTTTAAACATTTAAAGGAACTGGGCAAGGAGCCTACCCTACAATACCAATAAATTAATTTTGCAAATGAGCAACCATTTATCCGATAGAATCAATAATATGTCTACTTCGGCCACCTTGGCTATGGCCGCAAAAGCAAGGGAATTAAGAAACCAAGGGAAAGACATCATAGGCCTTAGTTTGGGGGAACCTGATTTTAATATTCCAGATTTTGTAAAAGAAGCGGCCAAGGAAGCCATTGACCAGAATTATAGTAGCTACTCCCCTGTTGATGGGTATGCAGATTTAAAGCAAGCTATCTCGAATAAATTTAAACGAGACAATAACCTGGTATACGGTATTGACCAGATCGTAGTTTCTACGGGCGCCAAACAATCTTTGGCCAATATTGCCATGATCATGTTGAATAAAGGGGACGAGGTTGTTTTACCTGCACCTTTTTGGGTAAGCTATAGCGATATTGTAAAGTTGGCGGAAGGGGTTCCCGTACAGGTACCCACCAGTATAGACAC
>JBCBZE010000153.1:0-8006 GCA_039815505.1 Bacteroidota bacterium
AAAAATAGGAAAAAGATTACAATATTATTAGTTATATACGTTATATATCGGTAAGAATTACTTAAAATCGATCTTACGCAATATTAACCTACAAATAAAAATATTATGGCTTTAGAAATCAGAGAAGAGCACGGTATCCTAAAAATTCTAGGCACGTTAAATTCGCAAACCTCATTGTTGGCAACCAATCATATGAGAAAATTACTGAACGTCAAGGATAAGATGCTGGTCAGCTTGGAAGAGGTTCAATTTGTGGACGACTCGGCCATTTTTAACTTCGAAAATCTTTACTTGGAGGCCATTGGTTTAAACAAGATCATTCTTCTTTTTGGATTGGAAAACAGCAAAATCAAGGAAACGCTTAAAAGAACAAAAACCAACTACATATTCAACTCTGATCGGGAGTAGATTTTTATTTAATTCTTAGAAAACCAAATTCGTGCCATGGCACGTCACCTTAAAATTACCTATAAAACTTAGATCATGAAGATACTTGTAGTAGACGATAAACTCACCCTTAGCAAAATGGTCGCCCAATTTTTGGGGCAGTCATTTGATATGATCACAAAAAAAAATGGACTGGAAGCATTTAGCTGGCTTCAATCGGGCAATATCCCGGACCTGATAATCACAGATTTGGAAATGCCGGAAATGGATGGCTTTGAACTTATTAAGAGAGTAAAGCAAAGCGGCTTTTTCAAAGATATACCCATTATTGTCCTAAGCTGTAAGGACAATAGCGTTGATCGCGTAAACTGTTTAAAATTAGGTGCGGACGATTATATGATCAAACCGTTTAATCCAGAGGAACTTTTAATCCGTGTGGAAAAACTACTAGTTCGTCAAAATTAATCACTACTAAAAAAATAAAAGTGGACGTTGTTACTACCAAAACAATTCATCTGTTACATGTTGGCAAAGACCCTTCTATTGTTCAACAGTTTACAGAATTTTCAGATAGTGTAAACATACACTCCATAAAGAACGCTTTGCTGGCAGTTAAGTGTTTGGAGGAAAATCCAAGTTATGATGCCATCCTATGTGAAAGAAACATACCGGGGCTTAATGCGTTGGAATTTTACGATACCGTCAAAGCCTTGCCCCATACCGAACAAGTTTCCTTCATAGTTTTATCCGATAAAGAAGGTGGGGAAGATGCAAGAACATTGCTCCAAAGTGGTGTTGATGACCTCTACACACTTCCGATATCTCCGGCAAACCTCCTGGATAGAATCAGTTTTTTAAACCAGCTAAAATCCAACTTGGAAAGTAAAAATATAAAGGGTTCCACGGATGCAAACAAAAAATACAGGATACGCCCCTTTAAAAGGTTATTCGATGTAGTGGTTGCGGGCGGTGTATTATTGGTAGCCGCCCCATTTTTACTATTGGTGATACTGGCCATACGTTTAGAATCCAAAGGCAAAGTCTATTATGTTTCCAAAAGAGTAGGGACGGGCTATAAAATATTTAATTTTTTAAAGCTTCGTTCCATGTATCCAGATGCGGACAAACGGTTAAAAGAGTTTGAACATCTGAATCAATATATAGATAAGGACAAGGATGAAGAACTAGAAACCGAACCGATTGCAAAAACTAGTGTCAATCCTTCCGGAAACTTACTTGTTGGAGATGAGGAGGAGGTAGATGAAGATACCTTTAACAGACAAAGGACGGAAACCGCCCAAAGTGCCTTTGTAAAATTTGAGAACGACCCGAGAATTACAAAAGTCGGTAAAATCATACGCAAACTTAGTATCGATGAATTACCGCAACTAATCAATGTCCTGAAAGGCGATATGTCCATTGTAGGAAATAGGCCTCTTCCCTTATACGAGGCGGAACTGCTGACTACCGATGAGTGGACCGAACGCTTTAACGGACCGGCCGGAATAACGGGTCTTTGGCAAGTGGAGGCTAGAGGGAGAACTTCAAAAATGAGTCCGGAAGAACGTAAATCCTTAGATGTAAAATACGTTGAATATGCTAATAGCAATAGGGCATTCCTATGGGATATGTGGATTGTTTTTAGAACGTTCAAGGCTGTTTTCCAAAAAGAGAACGTTTAGCTATGAGAACATTATTGATATTCATATTTGCGCTTGTTCTTCTACCTAAATTCGGAAACGCACAGAGCTTGAAAGATTTTGTAGATCGAGGTCTTGCACAAAATGACATTTCGCAAAGGTTGCCCTCTTTGGACAGTCTTATTTCCATTGCCAAAAACAATTCGCCCAGACTTAAATATTTTGATGCCGACCGCGAATACTGGGACGGGACGGTGGAACTGGCCAAAAGAGCCTGGCTTAATAATATTAACCTGGATGCTTCTTATGGTTATGGTGTTTTTGATAACCTGAGTAATCAGCAAATCGCAGGTGATCCCGGTAGTCAAACCTTGTTCTCTACGGAACAAAGCAGATACACGGTCGGAGCCAGTGTTAAGCTCCCGCTTTCATCCGTATTTAATCGAGGTAGGGAAATAAAAAATGCAAGGGCCGAGGCGAACAAATCCAAATATGAAAAGGAATTCGCGGAATGGGAAATAGAGCAATTGATTGTAAGACAGTATAATGAGCTGATAAAGGCGCATCGTTTGTTTTTTATTTCCAATTCTATTGTGGAGTCCTATAAAATACAGGCTGTTAGGGCAGATAGCGACTTCACAAGTGGCGTTATAAACGTTACCGAGTATACAAGGCTTCAACAAATGCTAAATCAGTCTATCAGCGCATTTGAATCGCAACGATCAGAATTTTTAATCGCCTTAAAGTCCTTGGAGGGGACCGTTGGTATCGATATACAATTTTAAGCATGAAGTTTAATTTGCTTTTTTTTATACGCCTTCTACTTAAGCATGTAGCCCTTTTAATTTTAGTGCCCATAGTTTTGGCCGTACTTGTATTTTATCTTACCATGGACCAACCCAAAGTATTCGATTCAAAGGCGAGAGTGTATACCGGTATTGCATCTGGTTCTACCATTGAATTGGATAACACAAAACTAGATTTTAGGGCCACCAATACAGCGTATGACAATTTACTTAATCTAATAAAAGCCCGTTCAACCATGGAAGTGGTGGGTTTAAAATTGTTTGCACAACACATGTCATTGGATAGTGCGGATACTAAAATTATCTCAAGGGCAAAGTATGACGCATTAATGAAAATTGTTCCCGATGAGGTCAGGGCCCTGGTCGTAAAAGGGGATATTGGTAAAACCTTGGAAAACTTTGTACAGTTCAAAGAAAAAGACCATACCAATTTCATCTATGAGTTGCTCAACTTAAATCATCCCGATTATAGCATTGAAAAAATCGTTGATAGAGTTAACGTACGTAGAATTTTGAGCAGTGATTTTGTAGATATAGAATTTGAGTCCGAAGATCCCGCCATTTGCCAAAACACCCTGTTAATACTCTCCGAGGTATTTGTAAAGCTAAATGCGGAAATCAAGGTAAATCAGTCCGATGCCGTGGTAAAGTATTTCGAAGGTCAGTTAAACACATCTACAGGTAACTTGAGTTCGGCGGAAGATGAATTATTGAACTTTAACAGATCTCATAACATTATTAATTATTACGAGCAAACAAAGCATATTGCTTCTGAGAAAGAGCATTTTGAACTGGAATATCAAAAGGTGCATATAAAACATTATGCCGCAAAAGCGGTATTGAAAACGCTGGAGTCCAAACTGAAGGCCCACGAAATAAAAAGACTTTCCAGTGAAAGCATAATGTCGTTGAGGGACGAGTTGGCCAATGTGAATTTTGAGATTTCCATGAAATCCCTAGGGGTCGAAAGTGATTCTATTAAACGACTTAACAATGCCAAAGATGTCGTAGCCCTTAAAGAAAAAGAACTATCCTTACAAAAAGGACTAGAGGAGCAGGTAAGTACATTATATACTACGGACTACGATCAAAAATCACTGGCAATGACCGATATCCTAAGAGATTGGTTAGAAAATACCATTGTATTTGAAGGTACCAAGGCCCAACTAAAGGTAATGGATAAAAAAAGACAGGAGTTTAAGGAACTCTATCAGGTTTTCTCACCTTTGGGCGCAACCATGAAAAGGCTTGAACGCAAGATAGATATCGCGGAACGAGAATACTTAAGCTTGTTACATAGCCTTGGTCTCGCAAAACTACGACAACAAAACGTTGAACTACAATCTAACCTGAAACTCATAGAAGTCCCTTATTTTCCTATAGAACCTAACCCCAGTAAGCGTAAGATTCTTGTTGTGGTAGCAGGTCTAATGGGTTTTATCCTAGTAGTTTTCACCGTTTTGGTTCTTGAGTTTTTAGATGGCAATCTAAACACTGCGGTCAGGGCCGAAGAAAAAATAGGTCTTAAGATCTCTTCCATCTTCCCGGTTATCTTGGAAACGGGTAAGAAGTTAGATTATGATTATTTAAATAACAAGGCGGTTAACGCCATTTCCAGAAACATTATACTCAACAAATTTAAAAAGGAAAAAGAAAGTGTACCTGTGGTGAACATGTTTTTCTCCACTCAGGAGGGCGAAGGCAAAACGTTCATCTGCCAACAGCTAATTTCCAAACTATGTGAGTTAAATTATAAAATACTTCATGTCACCTATGACGAGTTCGATTTAGGACTTACCGTTGGCGACTACCAAAAGCTATTGTATCAAGTAAGCGACCAATTATATAAAATCTCCGACGTCAGAGAATTTGATTCGGATAAAACCATCGAAGATTTCTCAGTGTTCGACTTTATAATTCTGGAGATACCTGGGATAATAAAGAGTCCTTTTCCAGTAAAACTTGCATCAAATATGGACTATACCTTTCTGGTAACAAGGGCCAATAGAGCTTGGAGCGAAGCGGATAAAAATGCTCTTGCACTGTTCAACGAAGCTACTACCTGTCCCGAACCTACGATTATATTGAACGGTGTAAAGGTGCTGGAAATGGAAACGGTAGTGGGAGAACTACCCAAAAAAAGATCCCTATTGAGAAGTTGGATAAAAAAAGTGGTTCAGTTTAGGTTTTTCACTAAAAAAAGTGTGGCTTAATGTTAAAAAAAATAAACATCCTACTTAAGGAAAAGAATATTTCATCATTGGTAACCAATGTGGTCATCGCGTTTCTTGGTTTAGTCAGTTTCATGTTATTGACCAGACAGTTGAACACGTCCTTGTTCGGGGATTGGGTATTGTTCATAACACTGGCAACATTTACAGATTTGCTACGGTTTGGGTTAACCCGCACCTCCACGGTAAGACAATTATCAGGTGCCTTAAAAGAGGACATTAAAGTGCTGTTGGGCACAAGTTATCGAATAAATCTTGTTCTCCTCGTCATCATTACCTTTTGCTGTTGGACCCTGGCTTTTGTCATCTACCGGTTCTCCTTTGATTTGACACAAGGTTATGTCCTATTTCTCTGGTGGTACCCGGTGTTGGCTTTATGCAATATGGGATGGAACAATGCCTTGGCCCTTTTTCAGGCGGAACAGAATTTTAATAGGATGATGTATGTTCGGCTGTCCAATATTGGACTGTTCGTATTGTTTTTGATCGTTAACGGAATATGGTTTCAATGTTCCTTATTGGAAATAATTTGGGTGAACCTATTGGTAAATTTAATCGCTAGTATTTGGTGTACCATTAAAGCATGGGACGGCTTGGTTTATTTGAAGCATGCAAATAAGACCACGGAAAAAGAGCTCATAAATTTTGGTAAATTTTCTATGGGAACGCTCATAGGGTCGAGTTTGCTCAAAAGCGCCGATACCCTTATTATCGGTATGAGTCCGGTGCTAGGTTCCACCGGTATTGCCATGTACGCAATTCCATTAAAACTTACTGATCTACTTGGGATACCCTTAAGAAGTTTTACCATGACCGCCTATCCCAGAATGTCGAAAAAATGTATCGATGGGGATATGGATGGGGTACGTAAAACATTTTATGCCTATTCTGGGGCTATAACCTTGCTCTTTATTCCCGTGGCCATTTTTTGTTTCGTATTTGCGGAACATTTGATACTCATTTTAGGAGGTGAGGCATATAAAGAAGCTTTGCCATTGCTTACAACCGTTTTCAGAATATTTACGGTATACACGCTTTTACTTCCCATAGATAGGTTTACAGGTGTACTATTGGATAGTATCAATAGACCAAAACTTAATCTGTACAAAGTTATTTTCATGACCTTGGCAAACATCGTAATAGATATTATTGCCGTTTTCATTTTCCAGAGTTTAGTGGTCGTGGCCATAGGAACGGTCTTCTTTACCTTACTCGGAATCTTCTTGGGCTTTTACTTCTTAAGAAGGGAAATTCAGATTAAAAGCACACAAATATTACCAGAGGGGGTTTTCTTTTTCAAAAACCTAAATACCTATATCGGCAAATGAACCCTTTTGAGAAAACATATGGCACGGATTACTTAAATAAGCCCTGGGCTATTGCAATTTTGCTGTCTCTTGCCGTGATATGCGCACACTTAACCGCTTCAAAGGGGTTACTTGTAGGCATGGCCATGATTATTTTACCAATTGCCCTGGTTTATTTGGCCGTATTGTTCGTAAAACCCAAAATTGGGTTAATCACCATATTCGTTTTGAACTTTCTTATCCTTGGGTTGGGGAGATACATTCCCATGACCTGGGGATTATTGATAGATGGCATTTTGTTTTTAATGTATTTGGCATTGTTCTTCAAGGCATTTAGAATGAAAATCCCATGGACAAGGGCAAAATCACAGCTTACCTTATTGGTTAGCATTTGGTTTGGATATGCCCTGTTTCAAGCTGTAAATCCAGAGGCCGTAAGCATTGAAGCCTGGTTTTATGCCATGCGGGGTCTCGCCCTATATCAATGGCTTCTTATTCCTTTGTTATTTATCATTTATAATGGTCCCAAGGACTTGAAAATATTCTTAATCATTTGGGGCGTTCTCTCTTTTTTGGGAACGCTAAAAGGGTGTCAACAATTATTTTTTGGTGTAGACCCTTTTGAACAAAAGTGGTTGGATAATGGTGGGTCCTTGACCCATGTACTTTTTGGTAAGCTACGAATTTTCTCTTTTTATTCAGATGCAGGTCAATTTGGAGCGTCCCAAGGCCATGCGGGAGTGGTTTTTGGGGTGCTGGCCCTCTTCACCAAAAGCAAAAGGTTCCAAATTTTCTGTATCGTAGTTGCCCTTGCAGGGCTCTACGGAATGTTGATCTCGGGAACAAGAGGTGCCATTGCCGTACCTGCGGCTGGTGGGATTATGTATCTAATCCTTAGGAAGAACATCCCAATTTTAGTAGCCGGTGCAATCATGGGGGTTGGAATATTTGTGTTCTTTGCGCACACTACAATCTTGAACAACAATGCCCAGATTAGAAGAATGCGAACCGCATTTGATCCTAATGATGCCTCCTTGCAAGTGCGTCTCGCCAATCAAAGAAAGCTATCCAATTATTTGGCTTCTCGCCCATTTGGTGGCGGTATCGGATCCACAGGTAACTGGGGACAGCGTTTTTCATCACATACATTCCTCGCCAATACCGCAACCGATAGTTGGTTTGTAGCGATCTGGGCAGATACCGGAATAGTAGGTCTATATCTACACCTGTTCATCTTATTCTTTGTCCTTATTACCGGGGCGTACAATGTTATGTTCAAAATTCGTGACGATTGGTTAAAAGGTCAAATCAGTGCATTGGTCTGCGGAATGTTCGGCATAATGGCAGCCTCCTATGGGAACGGGGTGTTTGGTCAGTTCCCCACATGTATTTTAATGTATACAGGCATGGTATTTATGTTTCTGGCACCAAAATTAGATAAGAAAATTATGGCCGCAAAAGAAGCGAAATCACAAGAAATAAATTTAGGGAGCGCCCTACAATTAAAATAAAATTAGGAACATGGCAACACAGCAACCTTTGGTATCCATCATCAGCATAAATTATAATGAATCGGAAGTTACAATGGAGATGTTGGATTCACTGAAAAACCAATCCTATGATAATATTGAGATA
>JBCBZE010000237.1:0-5634 GCA_039815505.1 Bacteroidota bacterium
GGAGCTTTTTATTATTTTGATTTTTTATACTTGTTTATTTCATCCTGTAATTGCCTACTTATTTTTTGTTCCCTTTCCAATGCCCTTCGTCTATGTTGTTCGTATTCTACTTCCAATTCGCTCAATGAGGTTTTTGCTTCCTGCGTAAGGATATTACTGTTCCTGAATTTATAAATGAAGAACAGTAAAGTTAAAAGCAAACCGGCAATAATAGTCCAAAGAATAAAATTATAGGTGCCTTTGGAAACAAGCATTCCCAGGAAAGACATACTATCCTTTTCCTCTGTAACCAATGTTAGTTTGTCGGTAGTTGCAGTAAGCTTACTATTAAGGGAAGAAATGGTGGCCTCATGCCCCGAAATAGTGGAATTGAGTTCTGCCTTCCTTTTATTCGCCACATTAATGGAATCCAAAACATTTTGCCTTAATTTTTCCAATGAGATGACCCTTACAACCTCATAGCGTTTACCTTCTGCCCTATAGTTCCCGGATTTTTTGGTGATATATTCAAACTGACTACTAATAGTTCCTTTATCCAGGGACAAATCCTGACTTTCCTGTTCTTGCGCAAATTGTATATTAAATGTCAATAGGGCTACAGCTATATAGAGTGTTCCAAAACCTTTCATGTATAAAATGCTTGTTGTTAATATTGATTTAGAGCGGGACTAAAGTAATTCAATAATATCAATTAAGAAAAAAAATTGCTTATAAGGTGTCATTAAACAAAAAAACGATAATGAAATTATTTTTTGTTTCCTCCTTGAATGATCTATGTTAATAGTAGGTATACCTTCTTACTTTTGCTATATATTTTGCCAACCGTATAACCTGATGGGCATAACCATATTCATTGTCATACCAAATATACAACACGATATTTTTCCCATCTTTGGAAACAATGGTTGCCGTACTGTCATAAATTGCCGGGGAAGAAGTACCTACAATATCCGAAGAGACTAGCTCATTGCTTAAAGAATACTTGATCTGTTCAACAAGATTTCCTTCAAGAGCATACTTTTTAACAATGGTATTTATGGCGTCCTTGGAGGTTTTATTCTTGATTTCCAGATTTAATATTGCCAAAGAACCATTGGGAACAGGCACCCTAATGGCGTTCGAAGTTAACTTGCCCGCTAACGCCGGTAATGCCTTGGAAACTGCCTTTCCTGCACCTGTTTCAGTAATGACCATGTTAAGGGCGGCCGCCCTGCCCCGCCTATACTTGCCATGTAGATTGTCCACAAGATTTTGATCGTTGGTATAGGCATGTATCGTTTCCAAGTGTCCTTTTTTGATTCCCAATGAGTCCTCAACAACTTTTAGAATTGGGGTAATTGCATTGGTCGTACAAGAAGCGGCAGAAAATATGTGCGTGGTATCCGGGTCAAATGCTTCCTGATTAATACCATGAACAATGTTTGGAACCTCTTTTCCCGGAGCTGTAAGCAAGACTTTTGCGGCCCCTTTGGATTTTAGATGTTTCCCTAAAGCTTCATTATCTCTGAAGGCCCCTGTATTATCAATTATAAGCGCCTCCTCGATACCGTATTTGGTGTAATCTATATTTTCCGGTTCCTGCGCACTTATGATACGTACCGTGGTTCCGTTGATAATTAGCGCGGTATTCTTAAAATCAATATCGACCGTGCCCATAAACTGACCATGAACCGAATCTGTCCGTAAAAGCGTGGCTCTTTTTTCAAGAATTTCCTTGGTAATTTCACCGCGGGTCACAATGGCCCTAAGTCTTAATTGATTTCCTTTCCCCGTCTTGGCCATAAGCTCCCTTGCCAGTAATCTGCCGATCCTACCAAAACCATACAGCACCACATCTTTGGGTTTAATTTCCCTAGAGGTATTGCCATCCTTTAGTTTATCCAATACAAAGGCCTTAACATTATGATAATTGTTGTTATCGGCATGATACTCATAGGTTAGTTTTCCAATATCCAGTTTGGAAGGAGGTAATTTTATATCATTAATGGCGCGTAAAATTTCGACCGAATCAAAAATAGATATCGGTTTTTGCACAAACTCCCCCGCATATTCATGTAAATTGATAATATCGCTTACATTTTTATCTATAATTTGATTTTTAAAAAGAACCACCTCTATGGACTTATCGTACCATAAATCACTTATAATCTTTATAAACTCAGTGGTCGCTTTTCTTCTATCTGCTTGGAAAGCTAACTCTTTCTCATAGGATGTAATTGGACTCATTTATCGGTGTTGTGTTGTTTATAATTTTTTGCAAAAATATATATTTCAAACGTTTTCGTACAACTATTTTGAATAAAAAAACACCCTGCTTTGGCAGGATGTCTTTCCATTATTTTACAATCTTATTTTACTGAAAAATCAATCGTTCCCGTTCTCCATCCCGGTTGAGCATGGTAATCGCAGTTCTTCCGTATCTGGAAATCTTTTCGAATTGATTTCGAGCCTCTTGGATATCACCGATGTCATTATCATCTACGGACAGAAGTATTTTTCCTTCCATATCATAATCGCGATAACGTTCCGGTACACCTACAATTTTAACGCCTTTCTTTATCTTAAAAGCCTTTTTGTCATTTTCACTAAGATTTTTGACCGTGATGTTCATAACGGGCAACACAAGGCTCTGTCTTTTCTTCAGGGTTACGGGAAAAGTTCTGCTTTTACCGGATCTATCTACGAGTACATCTACCTTGTCCCCTGGTCTTTTGGAAGAAATATAACCGGTCAAATCAGCAAACTTTCGTACTCTTATGTTATCGATTCTTTTAATAACGTCACCCTTCTGTAAACCACCCCGATCTGCTCCCGAGCCTTCTTCCACACCGCTGATATATACACCGTCTATTTCATCTATTCCCTGCTCAATTGCTTGTCTGGAGTTTATTTGTAGGGCACTTACGCCCAAAATACCTTGTTGTACATTACCGTATTCCAGAAGATCATCGATTACTTTTTTAGCAATATTGCTTGGTACCGCAAATGAATACCCTACATAAGAACCGGTTTGCGATGTAATGGCGGTATTGATACCTATAAGGTCTCCATTGGTATTTACCAAGGCCCCACCGCTATTTCCTGGATTTACCGCGGCATCGGTTTGAATAAAGGATTGCCTTCTTCCCAAATCCCTCGCTTTGGCACTTACGATACCTGCGGTAACCGTGGAGGTAAGGTTAAAAGGGTTCCCTACCGCCAATACCCATTCACCGATCTTGGCATTGTCGGAATCGCCAAATGCCAGATATGGTAATTTGTCCTCTGCCTCTATTTTGATCAATGCTATATCCGAGGTGGGATCCGCTCCTACAAGCTTGGCGTCATAGCTCTTGTTATTGTTCAAGGTTACCCTTAACTGATTTGCTTTGGCCACCACATGATTGTTGGTAACAATAAAGCCGTCTGGAGAGATAATAACGCCCGAACCTGTACCTATCTGTGGACGTTCCTCTGGGTCAAAACCATAGAAAAATCTGGTAATCGAACCAGAACGGCCACTCCCTTCGGTCACATTCTTTACATGTACTACGGCATTCACGGTATTCTCCGCGGCAATAGTGAAATCAACCTCGTTAATCCCTGCACCTTTCGCCGATGTGGGTGTATAATTGGTGGTAAATACCTGTGCGTTGGGGTTTTCAGATATTATTTTATAATCTGAACCTTCAAAAAACAATTTATAACCTCCTAGAGTAATTGCACCTGCAAAAAAAGAAACTAATAGCAATCCGGTTATTTTTTTCATAAAAACTAAACTTTTAATTTGATTTGACACTTGAGTAAATTTAATCGATTTCTTCTTTTGATCCATGGGGTTTAACGAGTTTTTAACTGCTAAAAAACCTTTAATAAAATCATATCTTTGTAGCTGAATTGGAATTATGACTATTACTTTTTACAAATATCAGGGTACCGGAAATGATTTTATCATGATAGACAACCGTGAGGAGTCCTTTCCCAAAAATGATACCAAACTGGTCGCATCTTTATGCGATAGAAGGTTTGGGATTGGTGCGGACGGCCTCATTTTGTTGGAAAATTATACCGGCTTGGATTTCAAAATGGTCTATTATAATGCAGATGGCAAACCTAGTAGTATGTGCGGCAATGGGGGTAGGTGTCTGGTTGCTTTTGCAAAGTATCTTGGAATTGTCGAAAATGAAGCGACCTTTGTTGCTATAGACGGACATCATCATGCCACTATAGATGGTGATATTGTAAGTCTGCAGATGCAGGATGTTTTTGAAATCAAGGAAAAATCAAAATATAGTTTTTTGGACACAGGTTCTCCCCATCACGTACAACTGGTGAACAATTTAAAGGACTTCAATGTAGCGACCGAAGGTGCAAAACTACGTTATGGTATATATGGTGAAAATGGGAGTAATATAAACTTTGTGGAACCTAGGGCAGAAGCTTTTGCCGTGCGCACATATGAACGCGGTGTTGAAGGAGAGACCATGTCCTGTGGTACAGGAGTTACGGCCGTTGCTTTGGCAATGCATAATCAAGGAAATACCCAATCCAATGCCGTTACCATACATACACCGGGAGGGAAGCTTACTGTCACTTTTGATAGCCATGAAAAGGGGTATCAAAACATTCACTTGATCGGTGCCGCCAAAATGGTTTTTAAGGGAGAAATGGAATGTTAAGTTTTAAGGGAGAACATATTTATCTGCGTGCATTGGAGCCAAATGATTTGGAATTTCTCTACGAATTGGAAAATAATCCATCCGTGTGGGAAATAAGTGGAACATCTGTTCCCTACTCCAAACATGTCCTTAAAAAATACTTGGAGAATGCCCATAGGGATATTTATGAAGTAAAGCAGTTGCGTCTATGTATATGTGCCAATGACGGTGAGACTGTGGGACTTATTGATTTATTCGATTTTGATCCTAAAAACCAGCGAGCGGGAATGGGGATAGTTGTCTTGGAAGAAAGGAAACGAAATAGGGGAATGGGGGCAGAGGCCATATCCCTATTGATGACCTATGCGTTTACCAGTTTAAACCTTAGACAACTGTACGCCAATGTCATAGAAGATAATGCGGCAAGCATCCATGTATTCCAAAAATTGGGATTTATTCAGGCCGGGGTTAAAAAAGATTGGATTTACACGAACAAGCGTTTTAAAAATGAAATTTTGTTCCAAAAGATAAATAGTTAAATGTACATTAAGAAAATTTTATTGGTCATTGTTTTCATAGGCTTGTTAGCAGGTGCGGCCTTTTCGTATATGGTGTATACCGCCATTTTTTCCCCAAACACAACATTTAATAATAGGGAAGCCTATGTTTTTATTACTACCAATGCCACCTTTGCCGAGGTTACATCCGCTCTGGAACCCTTATTGGACGATATGGATTCATTTCAAAAAGTAGCTCAAAAGAAAGGTTATACCTCTAACATCAAGGCGGGTAAATATGCTATTCTAAAGGGAATGAACAATAATGAGATCATCAATACACTTAGAAGCCATAATATTCCTGTCAAAGTTTCTTTTAATAACCAAGAAACCGTGGCTGACCTGGCCGGGCGTATTGCCGTACAGATAGAACCGGATAGTATAAGTTTATTGAATGCCTTTACGGATTCAGGGTTCTTGGGTACAAACGATTTTGACGA
>JBCBZE010000203.1:0-6310 GCA_039815505.1 Bacteroidota bacterium
AGGAGGATCTTCCGGTATTGGAAAAGCGATCGGGATATATTTGAGCGGCAAGGGATTTAAAGTATATGGCACTACTAGGAACGTAGCCAACTATCCGGATTTTACAGATTTTGATTTGTTGACATTGGACGTTAGAAAAACAGAAACGATTCAAAATGCGGTGGATGCGGTTTTTGAAAAAGAGGGTAGACTGGATGTGTTGATCAATAATGCGGGAATCGGTATCACGGGACCGGTTGAGGAAACCCCGCATGAGGAGATTGTAAAGGCCTTTGAAACCAATTTACATGGTCCCTTGCATATGATCAAAGCGGTACTGCCCCATATGCGCAAACAAAAATCCGGTTTAATTATTAACATTACCTCCATTGCGGGCTATATGGGTTTGCCCTATAGGGGTATTTATTCCGCAACCAAGGGAGCCTTGGAGCTAACGACCGAAGCATTGCGTATGGAAACAAAGGATTTTGGTATCCAGTTTACCAATTTGGCACCGGGAGATATAGCCACCAACATAGCTTCTGGTCGCTACCATTCCCCAATAAGCGAAGATTCGCCCTATTTTGAGAAGTATGCCCGTTCGCTGGACATGATCAATGCGGAAGTGGATAATGCAGGAAGCCCTATTTCCGTTGCCAAGAAGGTTTTTAAAATTATTACGACAAAAAGACCTAAGGTACATTATACCGTTGGAGCACCCATGCAAAAACTTTCCATTTTCTTGAAGAAAATTTTACCGGATAAAGTATATGAGAAGCTATTGCTGAACCATTATAAATTGTAGCTTTGCCATTAAACGGAAATTGATTTTTAGCCAAAAATCCTTTCTTATTTTCTAACGATAATTTAAACCTTAAAAACATGAAATTTTTTATAGATACCGCTAATCTGGAACAAATTAAGGAAGCTGAAGCGCTGGGTGTTTTGGATGGTGTAACCACCAACCCGTCCTTAATGGCCAAAGAGGGAATCACCGGAAGGAACAATATATTGAAACACTATGTGGACATCTGCACCATTGTGGAAGGGGACGTTTCGGCCGAAGTAATTTCCACAACTTTTGATGAAATGGTAAAGGAAGGTGAGGAATTGGTGGAATTACACGAACAGATCGTGGTTAAGGTACCCATGATAAAAGATGGTGTAAAAGCATTAAAATACTTTACGGACAAGGGTATACGCACCAATTGTACCTTGGTTTTTTCTCCCGGTCAGGCCTTGTTGGCCGCAAAAGCCGGTGCTACCTATGTTTCTCCTTTTATCGGCCGATTGGACGATATTTCCACCGACGGGCTAAACCTTATTTCGGAAATACGCCATATTTATGATAATTACGGTTTTGAAACGCAAATATTGGCTGCTTCGGTACGGCATACGATGCATGTCATTGATTGTGCCAAGTTGGGTGCAGATGTAATGACAGGACCCCTATCTGCCATTGAGGGACTATTAAAACACCCATTGACCGATATTGGTTTGGCGAAGTTCTTGGCCGATTATGCTAAAGGGAACTAACTAAAAAAGTTCAAGGTCTATATAAAAAGCGGCGCAAGGTATTCCTTGCGCCGCTTTTTCTTTTTTTTAGTATTGCATGCAGCCCCCTAAAAGAACGGGAATCAGGTTTATGCTATTTAAAGGAGGTATTTAGATTGGCAAAGGCATCCGCAATGGCGCCATCTTTGGTAATGATCGCCTTATTTAAGTGGTCAATGATCAATAATTGCCTTAACTCCCTGGTATCATCAGATCTGTACTGCTTGGTCCCATCCAATTTGTTGGTCTCTACCATGGATAACCAGCGTAACTTATCGGTATCCAAATTAATACCTACGAACGAATAATCCGGATTTTCCTCGCTCAACTGGGCCACTTTTTTTGTAATGTTTCTAAAATGTCCTTTTTGTGTTCCCCACCAGAAGTAAAATACCACATTACCTTTTTTGGCTATTTCCTGGATGGACACCTCCTTACCATCCGTTCCCTGCACCATTACGTTGGGTAGCTCGTTCTGCGGTTGCATCCGCTTAATGCCTTCGTAGAGCTGTGTAATTTCCTTGATATGTCTATTATTTCCAGAAAACTTATGAAATTGATCAATAAAGGCTTTGTTATTGTCCTCGGTATCGTTGACCTTTAAGAGATAATCCATGGCCAAATTTCTAAAAAGATTATCCTTTAACTGTTTCTGTTCTACCAGACTATCGATCAAAGTCATGGTATGTTTGGTAAAATGAAGATGGTTTTTGACCGAATGATTTGTCATATCGCATTTTTCGGCACAGGTCATGTAAGACAAGTTGCCAAAATGGTATTTCATAAAATTATAATAGGGCCTAAAATAGGTGAGATCCCGATCATTAAAGCTCAGGTTCTTTCGGTAGCTGTAAAAATCGGAGGGAAAATTATGTATTGTTTTCTCCCCTGTTTTTTTCTTATGGTAGAAAGGATATTTCTCCTTGTGTATGTAGGTGCTGTAGTCTATGCTGGCACGCGCCATGTTCATTTGGCTCTCCGTTAGGCCCTTCTCTTCGATTATTTCCTCCAAGAGTGCCATTTTATGGTTCCTCAGGGAGTCTAATTTTTTGCTAAATGCTTGCGGATCCAGCTTGTAATAAGAACCTATGAGCTCTTGTTCGGATTCGTTGGCAAGGAACATTTCTATTAAAAAGTTATTGATTTCCTCTCCCTGTCCGGTAAAAACCAAAGATTCATCAAAATCAACGGTGTTCAGTCGAATCAAGAGGCTATCTCCTTGCTGCAGATATACATATTGCAATTCTGGACTATGGTCAAAATGATGAAGTCCTTCGCTGATGGAGTCCAGTATAAAAGCGAATCTATTGTTACCGTCCAACTGAGCGGAGTCTATGGCCACATCATTTTTATAGAGTACCACATGGGTGCTTGTCGGATTAACAATTTCACCGGCAAAATATACATTGGGGGACTCTTTCTTCTTTTCTCCACAACTTGCTATCAGAAAAAGAATCAGATAAAATGAAATTTTATTCATACATGAATTAATGCCGTATTACGAGCAAAACTAATAAAACCAGTAGGTGCTAGCTGTTAATAGCGAGTTAAAAAAAGGGTATCAAGGTTAAAGCATCGATAAACGTATCGGGAATCAAGATTATTGGTACAGGGGTTTTATTTTCATTATTTTTGCACAAATTTTAAAGCCTATCGTATGTTATCCGTATCTAATTTATCGGTCCAATTTGGTAAACGAGTCTTGTTCGATGAAGTAAATGTCACCTTTGCCCATGGAAATTGTTATGGGGTCATAGGAGCCAATGGAGCCGGAAAATCTACCTTTTTAAAAATTCTGTCCGGACAGATAGATGCTACTTCGGGGCATGTGCATTTAGAGCCTGGAAAGCGAATGTCCATTTTAGAGCAGAACCATAACGCTTATGACGAATTTCCCGTATTGGAAACCGTGGTTATGGGGAATAAGCCGCTATTCGCGATAAAAAAGGAAATAGATGCGCTGTATGCCGACTATGATGATGCCAATGCCGATAGAATAGGGGAGCTTCAAGTACAATTCGAGGAAATGAACGGGTGGAACGCAGATAGCGACGCGGCCGCCTTACTTTCCAATCTTGGCATATCTGAAGAATTCCATTATACCGCCATGGCCGATTTGGACTCCAAGCTTAAGGTTAGGGTACTATTGGCGCAATCCTTGTTCGGTAACCCGGATCTATTGATTATGGATGAGCCTACCAATGATCTGGATTACGATACCATTAGTTGGTTGGAGAATTTCTTGGCAAACTATGATAATACGGTAATCGTGGTATCCCATGACCGTCACTTTTTGGACGCCGTATGTACCAACATTGCGGATATAGATTTTGGAAAGATCAACTTATTTTCCGGGAACTATACATTTTGGTACGAAAGTAGCCAATTGGCAGCGAGACAGCGTGCCCAACAAAACAAGAAAGCGGAGGATAAGGCCAAGGAACTGCAGGAGTTCATTCAAAGATTCAGCGCCAATGTTGCTAAAAGCAAACAAGCTACCTCCAGAAAGAAAATGCTTTCCAAACTAAAAATCGATGATATTAAACCCTCTAGTCGAAGATATCCCGCCATTATATTTGAAAGGGAGCGAGAAGCAGGAGATCAAATCCTTAATATTGAAAAATTAGCGGCTTCCTCGGAAGATGGGGAAGTATTGTTCCAAAACGTCAATATTAATTTGGCCAAAGGGGATAAAGTAGCCGTTATTTCGAAGGATTCCAGGGCGACGACGGCTTTTTACGAAATTATTAATGGTTCCAAAAAAGCGGACCAAGGAAGTTACCAGTGGGGAGTAACCACCAATCAGTCCTATTTACCCGCCGATAATTCGCATTTTTTTACCGATAATATCAATTTGGTGGATTGGTTACGCCAATGGGCCAAGACCGAAGAAGAGAGGGAAGAAGTACATATTAGAGGGTTTTTGGGTAAAATGTTGTTTAGTGGGGAAGAGGCATTAAAGAAATGTACGGTACTATCCGGAGGCGAAAAGGTACGTTGTATGCTGAGTAGAATGATGATGATCCGCGCCAATGTGGTACAGTTGGATGAACCCACCAATCACTTGGACCTTGAAAGTATCACGGCTTTTAACAACTCTTTGAAAAATTTTAAGGGAACCGTTCTTTTTACTACGCATGATCACCAATTTGCTCAAACTGTGGCCAATAGGATCATAGAATTAACACCTAAGGGTAATATAGACCGATATTTGACGTTTGATGAATATATGTCTGATAAGACCATAAGGGAACAGCGTGAAAAAATGTACGCCGTCCCCGTTTAGATGATAATAACCCAAATCCCTACATGGTGAAATGAGCCTAAAAAAGTTTTATCATTTCATTGATTTGTAATGATCTGATTTTTAGGTGCCGATTTCCGAATGTCTTTAAATTTTTAAGACTTTGTTTTAGGGCTTAAAAAATGTACACAGATGAAAACCTACAGCATTTGGTATCTACTTTTAGTATTGGTATGTATTGGTTGCAGCGAATCCGATGATGGGCAAAATCCCGGTAATGATGATGATTTCGTCGGCGTTGATGCCGATTATTCCTTATTGATCGCAAACAATGGAACACTTTCGGGAATACAATTGAACGCCACGGCGGACGTTATTACAAAAAACCCCGAAGATGGTGATTTCGGAACTATTCCCCTACCGTCCATTACCTATAGGGATGGTTTGTTGTTTACGTATTTTGAAAAGAAGTCCGATTGTAGCGGAAACGTTATATCCTATAATTTTGATGGTGGCTCTTCCACGACCATTGATGTTTTTGAGGATAAAAAAGATTGCGCACTCTCCGTTATATCCATGGCCAGCGCACCGGAATCTTTTTTCTTGGCGTACGGTGTACCGAATTCGATGACCATGGAAACCGATTTCTTTATCCGAACCGTTAATACGGTTTCTTCCGATTTTGTAGATACACCAGTGGACGAAAGAATTGTGCAGGTCGAGTTTTCCAATAATCGACTTTTTATTCTAACCATTGGGGAGGGCGCGGACGAAAAGTACACACTTTTTGTGTTGGATACCGCTACCAATGAATTGATCCATGAAATGAATTTGGATGAAGACGTACAACGAATTGGACGGAATGAGACTGGAAATATATTGGTAAGTTACGAGGAATTACACCTAATGATCAGCCCAAACACCTTGGCCACCCTCTCCACGGTACGATATAATGACGGCACCGAACCAAAGTTTGGACTGTCCGAACGCAGTTTTTTCGATAGCGAGGGCAACCTCTATTTTCAAAGGCAAGAGAGTACGGGTGGGTTCCCAAGCATACCTGCCGTTTATGATTTTTCCAGCAATACGGCGATCTTGTATTTCTATGAGAATTTTCTCAACGAACAACAGCGTAACATCGAATTTGAAATAGGCGACACCGCCATGGTTTCCTATGACGCCAAAAATAACCTGATACTCATAGGTTATAGCAAGGACAACACGGGTGGCGAAGGTGGGTTACTTCGGATAAAACCAGCTCCAGACCCCAAGTTTATCGATAACATAGATTTGGAAGGCGTTCCCTATGATATTTTCGTAGAGTAGAAGACCGATAATCGGCACTTGAAGGAATGCGTACCCAAAAACGGAGGCTTCCCGACTATGATTTACACATTAAAATATTTACTGTTCCAAATGGCGGGATTAAAATTTTTCCCCATGGCAAATCCATAAAAAATAACCACGGAAGCTATGGATTTGAACATGAAAAAATACACGATCCAAAACTCCGAAGTAGAACTTGTCTTGGAA
>JBCBZE010000078.1:0-11693 GCA_039815505.1 Bacteroidota bacterium
CAGCAGACTCGGCGCGCATTGAGCTCCCCCCCGCCGACATCAAGGCTTTTGTAGAAGCGACCGATCTACCAGCTCTCGTTGCTGCCTTTCAAGATTTTGGCTTCACCTACGTCACGCTCGATTTAGAAGGCTACCGCAGCGGCAAACTGAACCAAGCGCTACCGCTCAAAACACTGGTTCAGCAATGAGAGAGTAGCCACACCGTCTACCCGACAGCGCCCACATGGCAGTCGAGGAGCAAGCATCATCATCGAGCCTGGCAACCTCAGCCTTGGACAGCTGCCAGCATTATTCCAGCATGGCTTTGACAACAACCGCCGGATCAACCCAAGTACCCTGATATTTCATCCCCCAGTGCAAGTGCGGGCCAGTTGTGCGCCCCGTCATGCCAATACGGCCAATCCGCTGGCCGCTCTCAACGGTGTCCTTCTTGACCTTGGGTCATTCGGCATGGACGGAGCTTATATACCCCAGTGAAGTATGGCAACCCCTGGATGGTGTTGCCTACAGTTTTTGGGCGGCCTATGCCACCCTTATGGGTTTGGGTATTCGTTATCCGATAAAACTGCTGCCATTACTGTTATTGCAATTATTCTATAAGTCGGTTTGGCTTATTGCAGTGGCGTACCCGTTATGGTCGGCCAATTTATTGGACCCGTCTGAATCCGGACTCTTCAGGGCCTTCGCCATTGGAGTGATTCTAGATACATTGGTTATTCCATGGCGCTATGCCCGGGAAGCCTACACCAAAAGACTTTTTAAGTTTAAATAAAGGATTTTCATTCATCCTGAATCCATTTTAAGATCAATCATCAATCACGCCCCTGAAATGAAGCAGGGAAAAAACGAACAACATGAATTCAAAAAACGATAATACAGTTCTAACGAAAGGGAAATTCCGCATAGCGGACAAAGCCTTGAACTTTAGTGCACAACTTCTATTTTGGGTGGCAATTGCCGGCCAATGGCTATTTGCCTATTATATAGCAATCTTCTATGGAGGTTCGGCCATACAGGGAAATCTGGCAGCATGGACGAAGCGGATGATCCATGGGTTTATTGAGGGTGATTATATGGGTAACGCCTTTGTGCTCCTTCATATTCTGCTCGCATTCATTATTACGTTCAGCGGACCATTGCAACTTATTCCACAAATGAGAAATCGCTTTCCTATGTTTCATCGGTTAAACGGAAGAGCTTATATTTTTACCGCTTTCATCATAAGCTTTGGAGCCCTTTACATGGTATGGGGCAGGAAAGCCCTTGTGGGTGGTCTTTATGGCCAAGTAGCTATCACGGGAAATGCAGTGCTCATTGTACTATTTGCTGCTTTTGCTTTGCGAACAGCTATGGTACGCAACTTTACGGCACATCGCCGTTGGGCCCTTCGACTATTCTTGGTAGTGAGCGGAGTATGGTTCTTCCGCATTGGTTTTGGGATTTGGATTTTCTTGAATAGTGGTGCAGCACCAGGTTCCACACAGGATCTTACCGGTCCATTTGATCAATTCCTGTATGTTGCCAATTACCTCTTGCCCATGGTCTTTTTAGAGCTCTATTTTTGGGGCAAAGAACAAAGTGGCATCTTGGGTAAGTTTACCGTGTCCGGTATCCTGCTTACCCTAGTTGGCTTATTGGCCGTAGGAATTTTTATGGCTGCCCAAATTTTTTGGTTACCTCATCTTTAGGGTAGTTAAAAAAACGTCAAACCCGGCTCATACCTGTAACAAGATCAACTATGGATCTACTTACTAATAACATCAACCTTCCTGCCGTCAGGCAGGTCTAAAATCCACAAAATGAACAGTCTACTATTAAACACCTTGGAGTCCAAACGGGGCGATACTTTGGAAGATATTCAAGACCAGCTCAATAAAGCGGAAAAGAATAAGGACTACCTTGCTTTTTATGATTACCTAAAAACGACCAAGTTTCCCTTTATCCCTTGTAATGAGCGAAATACCCAAATGGTTTACGATGCATGTTTCAAAACTTTACATGCCATAGGGGAAGTTTCCATTCCCGTAGCCGTTGCCCTGTCCATGCATTATTATGTGTTGGCCTCTATGGCATCTTATCCTTTTTCCAAAACCAGTAAGGAATATTGGAAACGGGAGATGTTATTGCATCAGATCAAAAAGGAAGGTCTAATTATAGCCAATACCGGATCCGTTCGTACCTATACCAATGTTTCCGAACATACGGGCGTTACCGTACAAAGAAAAGATGGTAAATACCTGGTCAATGGCAAAACACCTTTTATGTCATTGGCGGGCATAGCAAATTATTTGGTCTTTACGGCAGAGCTGTCGCAAGGAAAAAAAGCAGTGTTCTTTGTACCCTCCAATTCCGAAGGGATCTATTTTCAGGATTCTGTTTTTGGCGAGGTCATGGAGGGGTCGTTCACCAAGGCGGTAAGCTTTAAAGACCTCGAGGTAAGCAACGCCCATGTCCTTACGTTGGACACCTCGGAGGAAACCAAATGCGAGCTGTTGATTTACCAAAGATCCTGGTTCCAAGCCTTGGTACCCGCACCTTATTTAGGCGCCGCACGCCGAGTAATCGCAGATTTGAATAGCTTTAGCCGACAAAAACTGAAGAACGGTAAAAAACTAGCGGAATCGGAAAGTTTTTTACAAGGTATGGGCGAACTACAAATGAAATACAAAGCGGCCTATCATTCCTGTATACATGCTGGAAGGGTCATTGCCGGTTTTAAAAAGGGTGATAAAGTGAACCTGGAACATATATTCGAAGCCTCTGTCTTGGCCAAGTATTTTTCTACCCATTTTTCGGAAGATATCGTCACAGGAGCGCGGCAATTAATGGGGTCTCGTTTTTTGGCCCCGGACTCCCATACCAACAAAATCTACAAGGAAATTGTATTTGGCGCCCTACAACCCATGACCGATGGAGATATTAAGGATTATTTTGGGAGGGCTTTGTTTGTGGGTGATGTTTAAATAGAATTTGAATGGGCTATTATAATTATCATCACATAACTTGTTATTGATAGACCCACTAATCCTTTATGGTATCCATAAATCAAATACAATTACGTTAAACCCTCTGGAACAATATTAACAAGCCAAAACGTTTTATCATTATCGTAACACCTAGCATATTATAAGCTTCTAAACCTACGCCTCGATTTTAATCTTCTTCTATAAAAGGCTATCTTGAAAACCAAAATAAAAGATAATGAGACTTTTCATAGTAATAATACTTTGGATTTGTTTTAGCTGCAAGACCGAAACACGGCACCAACATGAAAATACCCCTAAAAGCACAACTTTTTCCAAAACCTATGTTGATCCAAGGCAAGGATATTCAGAAGCCGTTATTGTTGAAGTCAATGACATGAAAACAATTTATATTTCTGGTCAGGTAGGTGAAGGTGAAAGTTTTGACGCACAATTCCGTGATGCCCTCAGTAAACTTTTAAAAACCCTTGAAAACACTGGTGCCACCTTTAAAGATGTGGTCAAATACAGCACTTTTGTAGTTAATTATCAACCAGAATATTTGGATACGTTCAGGACAGTTCGCAAAGAGTTGTTAGGTGATAAAAATATGCCCGCAAGTACATTGGTAGGAGTGGAAACCCTGGGGATACCCAGTTGGGGTGTTGAAATCGAAGCCATTGCCGTAATTAAGAACTAGGCCTTTTTATGTTAAAACGACTTATTTTTATCAGGAATTAATACATCCTATGGAGAAAAAATCAGTTAAAATCTACGTCGTTGGGGCGGGAATAAGTGGATTGATAGCCGCCAAAACTTTAAAAGAAAATGGATACTCCCCCACACTTTTAGAGGCTACCGATATCCCAGGTGGTCGTGTAAAAACAGATGCTATCGATGGTGTGTTGTACGACCATGGTTTTCAGGTCTTGCTAACCGCATACCCACAAGCAAAAAAACATCTGGATTATAATGCACTACAGCTAAAAAAGTTTAAACCCGGTGCGTTAGTTTTTAATAATGGGACAAAGCAACGTATCGGGGACCCATTACGGGATATTTCAGCTTTGTTGCCCACCTTGTCGGCATCCATTGGTTCCATTACCGATAAGTTCAAAATTTTTAAACTTACACAACAACTCAAAAAGAAATCTATAGCCGAAATCTTTTCTTCTCAAGAAATGAACACATTGGATTATCTGAAAAATTTTGGTTTCTCGGACCAAATTCTAACCAACTTTTTTTATCCCTTTTTTACAGGCATTTTTCTTGAGGAAAAATTAAAAACCTCGTCCCGACTTTTTGAATTTATCTTTAAAATGTTTGCAGAGGGATATGCCGCCGTCCCCCAAAAGGGTGTTGGTGTCATCCCAGAGCAGTTGGTAGGCGAATTGAAGGAGTGTGAATTTCGATATAACACTAAAGTGACCCAAGTACGATCAAAGAGCATCATATTGGCAAACGGGGATGTCTTATCCTGTGATGCCGCAGTGGTCACCGTTCCACTTAGCCATAAAACAGGCAATATAGATATGGGTACGATTAGTTGGAAAAGTTGTGACAACCTTTATTTTACAGTTGATAAACACACTTTTGAAGAGGGAATCATCGGATTGGTCGCTGATAAAAGCACATTGATCAACAATATATATTATCCCTTTGGGCAAAAAGCCCAAGATAGTGCCATACTATCGGTAACCGTAGTGAAAGCCCATAAATTGAATGAAAGTGATTTGGTAAAAACCGTAAGAAAAGAATTGCAATCGCATTGTGGTATCACAGTCAACTCTTTCTTAAAAAGATATACCATAAAACAAGCCCTTCCAGATATGTCGGAGCTTAAAATGGAACTAACAACGGATAAAACAAGTTTTTCAGAAAGTGTCTTTATGGCGGGGGATTATATATTGGGTGGCTCTTTGAATGCTGCTATGGTTTCCGGTGAAGCAGCGGCAAATGCGTTAATGGCCAGCTTATGATTTGTTAAAACGACATGTAAAACCTTTTTACTACACCTCATATCTTGATAAGAAGCTTGTTCAACATTCTATAATAGGCGTTGTCATACAGTGGCCCGGCATTAATAATGGCAACATCCGTATCAAAAACGATGTCCTTAATTATTGGGAATATATTTATGTTCCAATAACCATTCAAATGCTACGATTTGCAATGCTTTTTCATGGGTTGCCTCTAAAATTACTTCTGGGGCTTTCCCAACCTTATAAGCTTGTTTCCATCGAGAAGCACATAGGCACCATTTGTCACCCGGTTTGAGCCCTGGAAACTGGTATATGGGGATAGGGGTACTCAAATCATTGCCTTGTGTTTTAGTATAGACTAAAAACTCCTCGGTCATAACCGCACAGACCACATGTGTACCTACATCTTCTGGACCCGTACGACAAAAATCGTCACGGTAAAAACCTGTTTTTGGGGCATAGCAGCAGGCCTGCATTTCGGTGCCCAATACATTTCTATTCACGCTTGTTTTCAATTTTGATTTATTTGAATTGATATTGGTCTTTAGATATAGTGTTTTGACTTCTAAAAATATATTCATCATTAAAACATAAATGTACAGAGCTATCTACAAAACAACTAGTTAAAAAAGACAGTATTATGAACGAATCAGTAAAAAATAAATGACTATATTAACTATCATATAAAAAAAAGCTGGAATCGACTTTAAAAAACCATCCCTAATCTTGAGTCGGGTACCCAAACCCAAAAGCATTAAAATTACCAAACCGGCACTCGCCGCCAAACCAATCATTCTATAATAAAACCCCAAAAACAGGCCCAAAGCACCCACCAATTGAAGAAAGCCGTTTGCTTTCCTAAATTGCTTTAGACCATATCGCTCAAATTCTGACACCATATAAGGACTGTATAGGCAGCTTAACCCGAAAACAATAAAAGATGAGGCGGAAAATACCATTAAACTAACCAAGGATAAAGAAAGACCATCAAAGTTTGGATGTTCCATAAATAATGATTAATTTTTGTTCATTCTTTTTTAAAAATACTTAAACATTATGGAATATCTGACTTTGGCATTTAAAATATTTATATTCATAAGCATCATTAATGTTTGGTTTATTAGATTTAATAAGCGTACTTCCTGGCGTGGCGGAGAAGCCTCCAATATGCGTGAGGAGTTTGTAACGTACGGCCTTTCTGAAACCATGATGTACTTGGTTGGGGGCTTAAAAGTACTTAGTGCAACTGCTTTGCTAGTTTCCATATGGGTTCCCATTATCACCCCTTATGCAGCAGGGGTCATGGTTGTCCTAATGGCATGTGCAATTGCAATGCATCTAAGGGTAAACGATTCACTAAAGAAATCTATCCCCGCCTTTATCTTTTTAACACTTTCCATACTGCTTATCATAAAAGGATATTTCTGAATCCATTCTCAAATAATTCCAAGTATGAAATCTTCCAATAAAAAACTTAAAAACAATATTCCCAACTGGTTAAGAAAATCTAGGGAAGGTTGGAGATATAATGGTGGCCATCGCCCTCCCTTCGCTGAGAATACACAAGCTTGGCAAGTCTCTGTATGGGATTTTCCGAGACCACCGGCGCTACAAAAAGTAGCACAGAAATTGGAAGTTTACTTGAAAGACGTGCTTATCGCCAAAACTTTACAAGGCGTTGCAGTTCTAGAAACAGCTAGCCCACCCACCTACTACATTCCTCCCATAGAAGTAAATACAGAATTCCTGGCACCCATTTCCAATAAAAGCTCTTTATGTGAATGGAAGGGCAAAGCGTGCTATTGGGCATTAAAGGAAAATCCTATTAAACCTGTTGCTTGGTCTTATGAAAATCCTTTTTCTCCTTACGAGTCGCTACAGGGATATTTTGCTTTCTACCCGCAGCATCTTTCCTGCTTCGTAGACGGTGAAAAAGTTACCCCCCAACCCGGAGGGTTTTATGCTGGTTGGATTACCAAAAATTTGACAGGACCCTTTAAAGGTAATCCGGGTACCGGTCATTGGTGATTTTCACAAAGATCAATAATAAAAGATCATTCCTTGTTCCTTCGCATATAAAACTAACTCTATGTAGTCCGCTGTATTGGTGAATCACCGGTTAGTTTTTCACTATCAAGGTGGCTTTAACCTCCTTCCGTAAATAATAGCCCGTTACTATTGTTGCCATAACATCGGCTATCGGGAAAGACAGCCAAACCCCTAGTTCTCCAAGGTAAGATGGTAAAATTATAACAAGTGGTATAAAAAAGAAGCCTTGTCGGGTAAGCGTTAACAATAAGGCGGGAACGGCCTTACCAATGGCCTGAAAGTAAGCCGCTCCGATCAATTGTAAGGCAATTATGGGTGTTGCGGCAAAAACCCATCGCATAGCAGCGGGGGCATGATTTAACACAAAAGCGTTCACTAGCATTTCTTCGGGTGGCAAGTCTGCCCTACTACTTAAAAATAGCGAAGCAATTTCCCCCGGAAAGACCATAAGACCCACAAAAACCAAAGTGGCCACCAAAGCGGCATACGTAATGGCCGTATTTATGGATTTTCGTACACGCCCATACTTTTTGGCCCCATAGTTAAAGCCTGCAATCGGTAAAAACCCTTGGGTCACTCCAAAAACAGGAAACAGAGCAAACATCAACATTCTACCGATAATGGCATAAACCGCTACCATGGCCTCTCCCCCTAAACCGAACAAGATATTGTTCATTAAAAGATAGGTAATACTTGTGACCGCCTGTCTAGACAGGGTTACAAACCCTAAGGCCCCTATTTCCCTAAGGATTCTTGCATTTAACCCGAAATGGGAAAATCCAATTTTAAGCTCAGAGTTTTTGGAGAAAAAAAAGTATACTATATAGCCCAGACAGAGCAGATAGCCTATGGTAGTGGCCCAAGCTGCTCCATGCATGCCCCAATCGAACACATAAATAAAAATATAATCCATTAATAAATTCCCAATCGATGGAATAATCATGGCGATCATGGCGAATTTGGGTTTTCCTTCGGCCCGGATTACGGTGTTACCCATCATACAAAGTGCCAAAAAAGGCACCCCGTAGAGGACAATGGTATAGTAAATTTTGGCAGGATCGAAAATAGTGCCCTTACCCCCAAAAGCTGGTATAAGGTTGTCCACATAGGTTAAACCCAAAACTACCATGGAAATGGTAACCAGAAGCGTTAAACTTATTTGGTTCCCAAAGGTTTTTAGTGCTTTTTGTTTGTCCCCTGCACCCAAGGCCCGTGAAATAATACTGGAACCTCCTATCCCTATGGCCATACCCAAAGCGGCGATAAAAAAGGAAACGGGAAGTACTACATTAATAGCGGCAATGGCAATGGAACCAATCCAATTTCCAACAAAAATAGAATCTATCAATACGTTAAGCGACATGACCAGAATGCCTATAGAGGCAGGTACCGCTTGTTTAATCAGGAGTTTGCCTATAGGCTCCGAACCAAGTTGTTCCGTAGAGACTTTTGCCATTTATTATGGATTCGCTTTACTTTAGTATGTAATACGCTTTTTAGCGCTGTGCGTACAGCGTTAAGCAAAAGGCACCTAAACGGGAAGCTCTTCTGTGGCCTGCCACGTATTGATCCATTGTGTCATTACGGCCACCCAGGTATCATCATCGTTTAGGCAAGCAATATGTTTGTAGGCCTCTCCCCCGGCTTCCTCGAATTGTTCCTTTCCTTCCATGGCAATCTCTTCCAAAGTTTCCAAACAGTCCGAAACAAAAGCAGGTGTAATAACCGCCAAGCGTTTTTTACCTTCCTTGGCCAAGCGTTCAAATTCATAGTCCGTATAAGGTTTTAACCAAGGGTCACCGGCCAAACGCGATTGAAAGGAGGTGCTTACCTTGTCTTCGGGCAATCTCAATTGTGCCTTTACCATTTCCGTTGTATCATACACTTGATGTCTGTAGCAGGTATTGTGCGCGACCGAATTGACCTTACAGCAACTACCATCTATCTTACAATGGAATTTCGTGGGGTCGGATTTACGGATATGCCTTTCAGGAATACCGTGATACGAAAAGAGGATATGGTCGTATTCAAAGTCTTTGAGGCCATCCGCTATTTTTTCAGAAAGTGCTTTTATATAAGCCTCGTTTTTATAAAAAGCCGGTAATGTGGTCAGTTTTATCTCCGGAAAATAGGCATCTACATCTTTCATGGTCTTTACCACTACCGTTTCATAGGAGGACATGGCATAATGAGGGTACAAAGGCACTAACAACACCTCATCGACACCTTTATTTTTTAGCTCTTGCAAGGCTTTTTTGATAGACATGGAACCGTAGCGCATCCCCAAGGCGACGGGCATTTTGGTTTCCTTCTGCACCTTTTCATGAAAACGTTCGGAAATTACTATTAAGGGAGAACCTTCTTCCCACCAAATCTTTGCATATGCCTTGGCAGATTTTTTAGGCCTTGTCTGCAGAATAATACCCCTCACCAAAACGTTTCGCAACCATTTGGGTACATCGATCACCCGTTCGTCCATTAAAAACTCGTCCAAATAAGGCTTCACGTCTTTGGGGGTAGGGCTATCCGGGGAACCTAAATTAACCAATAAAACTCCTTTCATTTAGGGAATGTATTTCATTTTCTTTTGCAGTTCAAAAATACTACTTAACGGTAAAATACGTTAAGGATACGCAAATACTTTTTGATGCGGACATAAGGAATATTGATGAAAACAGCTTTCTTATCAAAATCCTAAAAAAATGCTAATCGGCTTAATATCGTGTTAATTGTTCGAATAGTTTTTGCAACTCCCTATTTTTAGGGGAATTTTAAACAAAAAGTGCTAATGCGCCATCTTATTACTTTCATTTTAGTTTGTTTCTCTCCCAGTCTTTTCGCCCAAGAAAAGAATAGTTTACTTTGGGAGATTTCTGGGAACGGACTACAGGAAACCTCTTACTTGTACGGCACTATGCATGTGAGTAAAAAAATTGCCTTTAGGTTGGATGATGTCTTCTATGAAGCCTTGGATCAAAGCAAAATGGTAGCTTTGGAGTCCGATCCCAATACCTGGTTGGAAAGTGAACAAACCTTAGGCAACACCCGATTTGGGAATAATTCCGTTACCAAAGGTTTTTATACCTATTCTTTCGGGATGAAAAATCCCAGAAAAGAGGATTTGGCCTCCTATTTGGCTTTTGAAGACCGGTTGGTAAACAACATATTATATAGAACCAATGAGTTTTCCCAAAACTTTGAAGAAGAGACATATCTAGATATGTTCATTTATCAGGCCGGACAAAAATTCGGAAAACCCATTATTGCATTGGAGGACCTGGAGGAATCGTCGGCCCTGGTGGGCAGGGCAAGCCTCAATGCCATAAAACAAAAACCGGATGAGTGGTTGCAGAAGAAAATGCGACAACAAGACCCCATGTTCCTCATGCAGGATGCTTATCGAGAACGTAACATTAATTTACTGGACTCTATAGATCAAGCCATGTATACAGAGCATTATCTAGAGAACATGCTGTATATCCGCAATGAGAATATGGCCGTTAGGTTAGATTCCGTAATGCGAAAGGGAAAAGTGTTTACGGGTATAGGAGCAGCACATTTGCCAGGCAAAAAAGGCGTGATTTCCATGTTGCGGGATATGGGTTACACCGTAAAACCTCTTGTGTCACGGTCTACAACGAAAGGACGAAAGCTCAAGGAAAAATTTGAGGCCAAAATTCGTGAAAATACTTATGAAAACTTTGGTCCGGACGACGGCTTTTTCAGCATAGATCTTCCAAACAAACTATATCCGGTATCGGAATACATCAATACAACCTATATTTCGCCAGATCTTGCCAATGGTAGCTACTTTATGGTAAACCGTATCCCCACCTTCTCTTTTCTAAAAAAAGAAGCCGCTTACACCATTGATGATATTGATAAATTACTGTTCGAAAATATTCCTGGGAAAATTACTGAAAAGACGCAACTCTTAAAAAATGGCTTTCAGGGTCTGGATGTTAAGAACAAGTTGAAGAACGGAGACCATCAGCGCTATCATATTTACGTAACTCCCTTGGAGATCATTATTTTTAAAATGGGTGGCGAAGGTGATTATGTTACCCAACATTCCGACACCATCTTTAACAGCATACAATTTAAAAAGATCGATAAGCAACAGGTAGTTCTTTCATCAGGTTATAAGGATTTTGAAATATTAATGCCTTCCTTGCATCGTTTTCCCAATGTATATAGAAGGGGAAATCGTTTGGTAGAGGGCTATGATACATCTTCCGAGTCCTATTTTTTTTTAAGGAAAGCTTCTTTGAGCGACCTTAACTTTATTGAGGAAGATACCTTTGAACTAAAGCAAATTCAAAAACGCTTTTACCAAGATTTAAAGCTAGAGCCAAGTTATGATAAAATAGACGCTAATTCCCTTACGTCCCATACGATCTTTGATTCCATTAAAAAGCAGCACCTTTACCTAAAAACAACATTTTCCAAAGGCGACTATTATCTATTAGGCGCACTGACCAAAAACAAGGAACAGGCCAATACTTTTTTTGATTCATTTAAACTACAGAACCCTATCTATAAAAAAACCTTTGAACGGGTTACGGATACAGCCATGCTGTTTAGTACGGTTAGCACCGTAAAACCGCCAAAATTTGTGGAAAGCAGCAATAGCTATTACAATGGAAGGAAAAAACCAAAACCCTATGCGGCCTACAATAAAAAAACAGTCTATCAGAAC
>JBCBZE010000350.1:0-3589 GCA_039815505.1 Bacteroidota bacterium
CCACCGGTAATAGTTACCCCGGCAGCATCCCTAATATTTGGAATATTGTCCATGAAGTCCGATAATAGACAGTTTACCGGCGCTACAAAGTTCAGTCCTTGGGTATAGGGATTGGAAGAACCGCCGATACACTGATAGGCATACACGTCTTTTGAAGCTTCCACATACATATTTGCCCCTACGGTGTTGGTAGAGTAGTTACTACTTGGAATTTCAAAAAAATCGCCTTCGTTTATAGTAGCGATCGGGGTGGCAGACCCGTTTACAAATAGTTGCGTATTGTTTTCTGTAGCAATGATCAAAGGAAATTCTGTCCAGCCGTTTGGATTTCCATTTCCCCTAACAAAAACATATTCTTTCCCCAATCTATTTTCAGGAACCGGTTGATCAATACCTGCGTCGCGATTGGTGGCGCCCACCTCACGTCCATAATTCAGCGAACCGTTACTAATTACAATATCTTTATCTGCTTCTATGGAAGCACCGATCCATCCCCTTTCATGGGCAAGGGTGGCCGTATTGCCGATATAGGTTTCAAAAACAAAAGATTCGTTTTCATCTAAGGTAACGGTATAACTATCATCAGTAATTCCCGCTCTATTGTTTCCAACTCGAAATTCACAATTTGGATCATAACCCGAAAGTGTAATAGTGGTATTGTCCTCGGTAGCCATGATGCCAAGTGTATTGGATTTGGAAACATGCGTTCCCAAATTGGGAACACCTCCCCATTTAAAACTAGTTCCCAATGCAACACGTCCCTTGGAAGTCAGGGAAGCTGCCTGAGAATTGGATCTACCCCTATAGTTTACATAAAAGTCGTTCCCTCCGGGAGCCTCAAAACGAAGTCCGGAATTGGTCAAAACCACACCCGTATTTGCGGCACTCACAAGGGTAATATTATTATCTCCATTACCTAAAACGTATTCTTGAGGTGCGGTATTGGACAGGGTAAAATTGGCAATAGGTGTCGCATTTGTACCTCGGAACACATTCACCGTAAACGGGGTGGTTTCGGGAGTGGATAAATAAATGGATTGTTGCTGAATAGCTTGATTGTTACTACCCTGCCTCAATGGAGGCAAATAATGTAGATCGCTCAATTGCGCAAAACCTTTACTTCCAAAAAAAAGAAAGATGAATAGTATAAGGATTTTTGGGGAAACGTTGAATGTTAACATGGGTCATTAATTCGCTACAAAAAAAAGAGAATTCAAAATGTATTACAATATATTGTTGTGAAAAGTCCCATTGCTGTTGCGCATGGTGCAAAAATGTTGTTTCTAAAAACTCAAGAGGGAATCTTGTAGAACAAACTTTTTTAAAAAAGATGTACCGGCCCTTGAACAATTATATATGATTCTCGGCAGAAAATTTAAAAAGCATTGCAATTAGGAACATCATAGCCATCTTCATTTCCAAACAAGTTGAATTAGTTTAACGTTTCTTGGCTTTTGTATTCGGAAATTTAGACATCGTAAAACATCGATCACCAAGAGTATTAAAAAGATAGAGATAAGATAATTAAGAAAAGAAATATGTATCTTAAAAATACCGAACAAATTAACTGTATGAATGGATCAGTTATATAGAATGAGTATTCTCTTTCAGGGAAAACGATCACTTATTTGGCCTTTTGTGGCTCATTTTTACCATTGAAAGTATATTTTTCACCTTTATGAAGATAGTTTAGAAGCATAATTTTAGAAACGATTTTTTTGAAAATGATGGAAAAAGATGATTTAGTACATGACCAATTTAAATGTGATGAACCTAAAAAAGATTTCGGTTTTCAACTATTAAAATTGGAGGATGTTTTCTCATTTAAATCGTCATCAAATAGAAACCCATTCAAATCCCACCGTATAAATTTCTTTACCTTATTATTAATGACAGAAGGTGAAATGACCCATGAGGTGGATTTCATTAAGTATAACATGGTTAAAGGAGACTGTCTTTTCATTTCCAAAGAGCAAATACACAAATTTGACAAATCTCCAACCTATAAGGGTTATGTATTGATTTTTACCGAGGAGTTTATGCTTCAGCACTTCTCCCTGTCTGCCTTTTCTAAAATAGGTTTTTTATCCAATTATCTTCTAAACCCATCATTATTCAAAGATTTTGGAGATATGGATATATTCATAAGTGCCTTAAAAAGAGAACTTTCCTTAGAACTTGGTATGGTCAAGGACGATATAGTTGCATCAATGTTAACGGTATTCTTGTTAAAAGCTCAATTACATACAAGCCACGCCTTGAAATCCTATTACGGAGACTATGGCCGATTTGCAGAATTCCAAAAATTAGTGGCCTCCAAATATAAGGATACCCGATTGGTAAAAAATTATGCCGCTTTTTTAAACATTCCTTTTAAGCAATTGAATAAGCTCAGTAGAATATTTACGGAAAAAACGGCCAAGGAATATATTAACAATTATATTGTACTTGAAGCAAAACGCCGTTTGGCGGCCACCAATGCCCCCATTAAACAAATAGCCTATGATTGCGGTTTTAACGAGGCAACGAACTTTTTAAAGTTCTTTAAAAAGATAACGGGTTCCACCCCTGGGGAATTTAGACAAATAAGAGGTTAGCAATCCAATGTTTAGTCTTGTTTTTACCACCGAAAGGATATTTTTCACCTTTCTAAACATCCTTTACCGCACTAAATTACGGTAAAGAAAATTCTAATACTATGAATATTATAGTTTCGGGCGGTCATTCAGGAATGGGATACGAATTATCAAAAAAACTCCTCTCAAAAGGCCATAAGGTTGGTTTAATCGTTAGAAATGCAAAGAGAAAAGAAGAAGCCAAAAGATTGTTCGCTGCAGAAAGTAGTCTTGATGTATTTATTGCAGACTTAAGTAAACGGGAACAAATAGAAACTGTTGCTCATGAAATTAAATCTTTTTGGACCGGGTTGGATGGTATTTTTAATAATGCCGGAGTTCTTCTAGATAAACTTTACTATTCCGACTACGGTAATGAATTGCAACTTGAAATAAACGCAATCAGTCCATATTTACTTACCAAATCGCTTCTCACCATCTTAGAAACATCGGAAAGTCCGTTTGTCGTCAGTACTGTGACCGCTGGTTTGCACAACAAGAAAACTGTGGATATTGCGGCATTCAAAAACCCCAAAAAGTTTACAAAACTGATGGGATCCTATATGGATTCAAAGTTGACATTGGTTGTATTGATGAATCGATTAAGTAGGCAATTTAAAAAAGTAAGGTTCATTAATGTAGATCCTGGTGCCATTAAAACCAAAATGACATCAGGGAGCGGTATGCCCATCCTACTAAGGCCTATTAGGAATTTATTCTTTAAATCACCTGAATATGGAGCAGACAGTCTTTACAATGGCGCTTTTAACAAGAACTATCAGGGAAGTGGTATTTATCTGTCCGGTGATAAAGTGAAACCAATTAGAGTGACCATTTCGGACGAGGAAATCGAACGCTTGCTCATGATTACATAGGCGTGGCCTAAACATTATATTTCGCACTCCAATGACAATACACACAAGTCTTAAAACGTATCTACGGCGAGCGTTATTTTCAGTTGTATTCTGGGGGTC
>JBCBZE010000029.1:0-18049 GCA_039815505.1 Bacteroidota bacterium
CCCTACAATTAAAATAAAATTAGGAACATGGCAACACAGCAACCTTTGGTATCCATCATCAGCATAAATTATAATGAATCGGAAGTTACAATGGAGATGTTGGATTCACTGAAAAACCAATCCTATGATAATATTGAGATAATCATAGTAGACAACGCCTCTCCCAATGATAATCCAGACAGGATCAAAGAACTATATCCTGGGATAAACCTCATCAAGAGCCAAAAGAATTTGGGTTTTGCCGGTGGAAACAATCTTGGCGTAAAAGCGGCTAAAGGCAGTTACTTTCTGTTCGTTAACAACGATACCATTATACCGGAAAATTTTATAGCGCCTTTGGTAAACACACTGGAACAGGATGATAGCATAGGCATGGTAAGCCCTAAGATAAAATTTCATTGGGACCCATCGCTCATACAATATGCCGGTTATACGCCCATGAGCCGTTGGACCATTAGGAACCATAGTATTGGTTACCGAGAAAAGGATAACGGAACCTATGATGAACCCGGTGAGACCGCATCCATTCACGGTGCGGCGATGATGGTTCCCAGACGTGTTGTGGAAAAAGTAGGTAATATGGCGGAGTTATATTTCCTGTACTACGAAGAGCACGATTGGGCAGAGATGATCAAGCGTGCGGGGTATAAAATTTATTATCAGCCAAAGTCTTACATTTTACATAAAGAATCCATTTCCACGGGAAAATCCAGTCCCTTAAAGACCTATTACATTTCCCGGAATAGGATTGTTTTTGCAAGACGTAATTTTAAACCCCTTTCATTAGTGGTAAGCCTGTTGTTTCAGGTTTTTGTTTCCATTCCAAAAAATACCATAACCTTTATTTTAAAAAATCAATTTGAACATCTAAGAGCTTTTTGGAGCGCTATAGGATGGAATATGTTTCATTATCAAATAATAAGCAAATAATCAATACCCCCAAATCATGAAAAAAATAGTTTATGTTTTAGTAATCCTTGCGACCGTTTTCATTAACGGTTGTGTAAGTGAAGAAAATTTAGATGAGTTAATAACCGATAGCGAGGTTACGGATACGGATGGAAATTCCGATCCAGACGATCCTCTGTCCGCCTTGAACGTATCAGCGGATTTTAATTATGCCACAAGCAAGCAGCTTACGCTGGAATTGGATGTTCCGCTCAATTTAAAAGGAGCGGTCTTTGCCCTTTATAGTAAGATATCGGGTAAGGACAGTACCTTCATTGGTAAGGGAACTTTTGATGACTTTGGACATTATGAAAAAAAGTTTATGCTAAGTTCCAGAGCCGATAGTCTATTGGTTTTTTCAAACTACGTAGGCTTAATAGATGATGTGCGCCTTGGGATAAACTCGGATAATGTCGTTTTTGATTATAGACCTTTTTATGAGCGGGATGATAACAATGGAAAAAGTTTGAATCCCCCTAAAAAGAATCCGCTTCCTTCCCAAAAATCTACCGACTATGTTTTTATAGATTCCTTTAACTTCTTGGGAGTACCGGATAACCTTGCTTTTTCGGATGTTATTGCCCAGAATTTATTGGATGATATAAACGCCTCCCTTCCCGAGAATGTTCCGGGAGGTATCCCGATCACGCATCCGGAATATTTGGCCGGTAGGGAAACGAGTCTCATAATTACCGAGGAGGCCGATGTATGGGTGACCTTTGTATCGGAAGGAGCTGGATATCGGAATGTTTTGGGCTACTATACACACCCTTTGGGACAAGAACCCGCATCAACAGCGGAAATTGACCCGCATTATATCATTTTCCCCAACGTATCCATGTTGTATTCCGGTGGTGGTCTTATCCCGGGAGACAGGGTATATTTAGGAAGGTTTCCAGAAAATACGGTAGTTTCATGGTTTCTGGTAGCCAACGCCTGGAACGGCGGTGGTGTAGGCAATGGTAATGGAACGTACTACTCCAACCCGGATTTTAATCCAGAATCCACTTCCGAAAAAAGAAACCATATGGTTTTGTTGTATGACGAGGGACGGGAATTAACCCTATTGGGTTTTGAAGATCTATTTAGGGACGGCCCCACGGATGATGATTTTAATGATGCCATTTTCTATGCAAAATCAAATCCGGTAGATGCCATTCAAATTGGGAACCTGGCTCAAATACAAGCAGCTACCGATGCTGATGGCGATGGTATTAACGATGAACTTGATGATTTTCCTTTTGACCCGGACAAAGCGTTCAATAATTTTTCCCCTTCTGTAAATTCTTCTGGAAAGTTGGTTTATGAAGACTTATGGCCAAGTCAAGGGGACTACGATTTTAACGACCTTGCATTGGACTACGCCTTTAACTTAATTGCAAATTCGGATAACCTGGTCACATCCCTTAGTGCAACCTTTACCATTGAAGAAATTGGTGGTTCGCTACATAATGGTTTTGGTTTTGTTTTACCTATAGACCCAAGTTTGGTATCCAGTATTGATGGCCAGACCTTAAACGCCGGTTACGAAACGGTGGCCGCGAACGGAACTGAAACGGGAACCGCAACGGATGAAACGGTGGTATTGGTCGTTGGGGATACCTTTGATCTAAAAGGAACAACGGTTACGGTGAATATTGAGTTCTCCTCACCTTTGAGCGAAACCGCTTTAGGAGACGTTCCATTCAATACCTTTTTAATAGCGAACGGTGATCGGGCCAAAGAGGTTCATCTGCCGGATTTACCTCCAACAAGTAAAGCCGATTATTTGGCCACGGGAGACGACTTTTCGGATGCCACGATTGGCCGGTATTATAAAACCGAAAACAATTTGCCGTGGGCATTGAATATCTATGAAAACTTTGATACTCCTCCAGAATCGGTTCCTATTACGCTTCATTATCCCCGATTTGTCAATTGGGCAAATTCAGGTGGCACCCAGAGTTTAGATTGGTATCAACAATAGTATTGCCCTAATTTCAGGAGTTAACCACTATTATATATCATTTTACAACATATATTTTAAAAATTAATATTGTAAGATAATATTTACAAATAATTGAAAGAAAATAAGTAATAATCACAATTTTAAATTAAACCACATGAAAATAACCGTAGTAGGAACTGGGTATGTTGGCCTAGTAACCGGAACATGCTTTGCAGAAACAGGTATTGATGTAACCTGCGTTGATATAGACAAAGCAAAGATAAAGATGTTATCGGAAGGTAAAATTCCGATCTATGAACCAGGTCTGGATAATGTGCTGGAAAGAAACCTGGAAAAAGGTAGGATTACATTTACCTCAAACTTGGCCAAAGGGATCAAGAACAGTGATGCCGTATTTATAGCGGTAGGCACCCCACCGGATGAAGATGGTAGTGCGGATCTAAAGTATGTCATTGGCGTTGCTCGGGAGATAGGGCAGCATATGGAGGACTATAAGGTAATCATTACCAAAAGTACGGTTCCCGTAGGGACATCCTACAAAGTAAAGGCGGCCGTACAGGAAGAATTGGATAAGAGAAAAGTTGCCATTCCTTTCGACGTGGCTTCCAATCCTGAATTTCTTAAAGAGGGAAGCGCAGTGGACGATTTCTTAAAACCCGACAGGATCGTGGTTGGCATAGAGTCTGATAGAGCGGAAAAAACCTTGCGAAGATTATACAAGCCCTTTCTAATGAACGGACATCCCATTTTATTTATGGATATTTTCTCGTCTGAAATGACGAAATATGCTGCAAACTCCATGTTGGCGACAAAAATCAGCTTTATGAACGATATCGCCAATCTTTGTGAACTCGTTGGTGCAAACGTAGATCTGGTACGTAAAGGTATCGGTTCCGATGCGCGTATCGGCAATAAATTTATATATCCCGGAACAGGTTACGGTGGAAGCTGTTTTCCAAAGGACGTACAAGCCTTGGTTCGCACGGCGGACGAATATGGTCATTCTTTGGAAGTACTTAAGGCCGTAGAAAGTATTAACTACAGGCAAAAATCAAAGTTGGTTGAAAAAATTAAATCCCATTTTGGTGAAAATCTTAAAGGAAAACAATTTGGTATGTGGGGATTGGCATTTAAGCCAAGGACGGACGATATGAGAGAAGCGCCATCATTGGTCATTATAGAACAATTATTGGCACTAGGTGCAAAAGTAAAAGTCTATGATCCGGTGGCTATGGAAGAAGCTAAACATACCCTAAAGGATTCCGTAGTCTATGCCAAGGATGAATACGATGCCTGCATCGAAGTGGATGCCCTCATTTTGGTAACGGAATGGTCGGAGTTTAGAATGCCGAACTTTAGAATTTTGGACAAAATAATGAACCAAAAGCTCATTTTTGATGGTAGAAACGTTTACGACCCCGAAGAAATGAAAGATTTGGATTATGTATACTACAGCATAGGCCGTAAAACTGTCAATGGCAATCAAACAAAAGTAAATCCTGCTATAAAAGTAGTGGCCTAACCTTTAAAATTATATCATGAAAAGAATATTGGTAACAGGTGGGGCGGGTTTTGTAGGATCACATCTATGCGAACGTTTATTAGGTGAAGGGAACGAAGTAATTTGTCTCGACAATTACTTTACCGGAAGAAAAAGTAAAATAGCGCATTTGTTGAACAATCCATATTTTGAACTGGTAAGGCATGATGTTACCATGCCTTACTTTATCGAAGTAGATGAAATCTATAATCTGGCATGCCCTGCATCCCCCGTTCATTATCAGCACAATCCGATAAAAACGATCAAGACCTCCGTAATGGGGGCCATAAATATGTTGGGACTTGCAAAAAGAACAGGGGCCAAAATCCTACAGGCCTCTACCAGTGAAGTATACGGGGATCCGGAAATGCATCCACAACCAGAGCATTATTGGGGCCACGTAAACCCAATAGGTTTGCGTTCTTGCTATGACGAAGGAAAGCGATGCGCAGAATCCTTGTTCGTCAACTATCATGAATCCAACGATGTAAAGGTAAAGATTATACGCATTTTTAACACCTACGGTCCAAAAATGGAACCGGATGATGGTAGGGTTGTGTCCAACTTTATAATGCAAGCATTACAAGGTCAGGATATTACCATATTTGGTGACGGTACCCAAACCCGTAGCTTTCAATATGTGAGTGATTTGGTTGATGGTATGATCAAAATGATGGCTACCGAAGATTCTTTTATCGGCCCCATAAACATTGGAAATCCAGTAGAGTTTACCATGTTGGAATTGGCCGAGAATATCCTAGAACTGACCGGTAGCGCTTCCAAAATAATTCATATGCCCTTGCCTTCCGATGACCCCACTCAAAGAAATCCGGACATTAGGCTGGCCAAGGAGAAACTAAAAGGATGGTCACCAAAAATAGCGCTCAAAGAGGGGCTAACCGAAACCATAGCGTACTTTGATGAAATAATCAAAGACAAGTCCATTCATGACTTGGTAAATGCCGAGCACTAATTTTTAAGCCCCGAAAGCAAATAAATCATACGATGGATTATTTAAAACCTGTTATTTATGGATTGGAGTGGTCACTTGTGCTATATTTAGGAACGGCAGCGTTATATATTCTTATTTTTTCCGTCGCCGGTCTTTTTACGACAAAGCGATCGTTTTCCATATCAAAACCAATATCCAGAAGGTATGCGGTACTTATTCCCGGTTACAAGGAAGATGCGGTTATTATAGCTGTAGCAAAGCAAGCTTTAAACCAGGATTATCCAACGACCTTATTTGATGTTGTCATTATCGCGGATTCGTTTGAGCCAAGTACGTTGAAAGAATTAAGAAAATTGCCCATTACCTTGGTCGAAGTCTCTTTTGAGTCCAGTACCAAATCAAAGGCCTTGAACAAAGCAATGCAAACCATTGGGGACTCCTATGACGTTGCTTTGATTTTAGATGCGGACAATGTTATGGAACCTAATTTTATCCAAAAGATAGATTCCGCTTTTGATACCGGTTTTAAAGTAGTACAGGGACACAGAGTGGCAAAGAATACAAATACGTCCTTCGCCATATTGGATGCCATAAGTGAGGAGGTAAACAATCATATTTTTAGAAAAGGACATCGGGCATTAGGTTTTTCTTCCGCATTGATCGGTTCCGGAATGGCCTTTGAATATGCTTTTTTTAAGTCGACCATGGCGCATATAAATGCCGTTGGGGGATTTGACAAAGAACTGGAATTGACCCTACTGAGGGATGGTGAGAAAATAGACTATGTACATGATGCATTGGTATTTGATGAAAAAACACAAAAAGCAGCCGTGTTCGCCAAACAAAGGAAACGATGGCTGTCTGCCCAGTTTATCTATTTTAGAAGATTTATAGGCTCTGGTTTAAAGGAATTGTTCTTAAGAGGAAATTTTGATTTTTTCGACAAGGTATACCAAATGATCGCACCGCCCAGGGTATTATTGGCGGGAACAGTGGTCATCATTACCACATTATATGCCGTTGTATATGGGATTGGGCAATCTACCCTCCTAAGCGTGCCATGGAAGTTATGGTTAATTATCTGTTTAACCACCGTTATGGCCTTTGCTTTGGCCATACCCCGTGCGTTTTATTCTTTTAAAACATTAAAAGCACTATTGACCTTACCCAAGGCTTTTGCCCTTATGTTTTTATCGCTCTTTAAACTAAAGGGAGCCAATAAAAAATTTATTCATACACAACACGGTACCATTAACCCTTGATTAGGATAAGATGAGAATAGGAATAGAAGGACAACGCCTTTTTAGAAAAAAGAAACACGGTATGGATATGGTGGCTTTAGAGCTGATCAAAAACCTACAGCGAATCGATAAGGTAAATGAATATGTGGTTTTTGTAAAGCCAGACGAGGACAATTTATGCATCCCTGAAGCCCCTAATTTTAAGATTGTTCCGTTGCGTTCCAAATGGGGGTACCCCGGTTGGGAACAAATAGCATTGCCCAAAGCAGCTTTGGCCGAAAAATGTGATGTATTGCACTGTACCAGCAATACGGGTCCCCTTTTTTCAAAAGTGCCTTTGATTACCACGCTACATGATATTATATATCTAGAAAGTATCAGCTTATTTAAAAAAGAAGGGAGTTGGTACCAGAAGTTGGGTAATATGTATCGTAGATGGTTTGTCCCCGGGGTTATAAAAAGGAGCAAAAAAGTCATTACGGTTTCTAACTACGAAAAGCATCGAATCAATAACTATTTTGGTTTTACGGACAATCGACTCGCTGCGGTGTACAATGGTGTCGGTGAGCATTTTAAAAAAATAACCCATCCGGCAACACTTGAAAAGATAAAAGAAGAGTACCGATTACCAGCACATTTTTTCTTTTTTTTAGGAAATACAGATCCAAAGAAAAATACGAAAGGCGTATTAGAGGCATTTGCCATATTCAACGCTTTTTATCCGGGGAAGTACAAATTGGTGATGCTAGATTATGATGAGACCGCGTTACAAAAATTATTAGCGGATATCGGTAGACCTGAAATCAGGGAATCAATTCATTTATTGGGTTATGTTCCTAACGAAATCTTGCCCGCCATTATAAGCCAGTGTACTATTTTTTTATATCCATCTTTACGTGAAAGTTTTGGCATACCTATCCTTGAGGGAATGGCATGCGGGGTTCCTGTAGTCACCTCGAACACATCCTCAATGCCCGAAATTGCCGGTGAAGATGCCGCATTGATCGTGGACCCTTTTAACCCTAATGAGATTTCTGCAGCCATGCAAACCTTGGTGGAGGATAAATTACTAGCAAATGTATTGATAGAAAAGGGCATTGCGCGGGCAAAACACTTTTCATGGGAAACCATGGCACAAAACGTATTGGAACTTTATGAAGAAGTAATCAAAGAACTAAAAGTTGTTACGAAATGATCAAAGGAAGGGATATCATAGTAATGGGCATTCAAGCCTGGGACATAGAAATTGGAAGCAATTGTAAAAACATTGCAATGGAGTTTTCCAAAAACAATAGGGTGCTATATGTAAACCCGCCCATGGACCGGATTTCCAGATACCGGGAAAAGAATACCGAGAAAATAAAAAAACGACTTCGTATCAAAAAAGGAATTGATGAAGATTTGGTACCCGTGACCAATAATCTCTGGAACCTATATCCAAAGACCCAAACAGAATCCATTAATTTCATTAAAAACAAGACGATATTCGACTTGTTCAATAAGATGAACGCAAAACGATTTACTAGGGATGTCTCCCATGCCATTCAACGATTACAATTCAACGATTATATTGTTTTCAATGATAGTTCCATGTTTTTGGGGCAACACATTAAAGAATTATTAAAACCATCATTCTACGTGTATTACATGCGGGATTATTTAATAAAGAACCCCTATTGGAAAAAGAATGGTGTTCGACTGGAACCCAAATTGATTCAAAATGCAGATTGTGTTGTCAACAATTCTACCTTATATACCGAATATGGCCAGCGATTTACAGAACATTCTTATATGGTGGGCCAAGGCTGCGATACAACATTGTTCAACGATGAATTGCGCGATATCAAAGTCCCCGAGGATGTAAGGGCCATACCAACACCGATAATTGGTTATGTAGGTTTTTTAAGCAGCAGAAGATTAAGTATTGCCATTTTGGAACATATGGCCAAGGTAAGACCGGACTGGAGTATTGTCTTGGTAGGGCCGGAGGATGATGTATTCAATACGTCCAAATTGCATGAAATGGACAATGTGTACTTTTTAGGGAGTAGGGACGCCTCGGAATTGCCAAATTATATCAAAGGCTTTGATGTCGCCATCAATCCACAGTTGATCAATGACGCCACTATGGGCAATTATCCTAGAAAAATTGACGAATACCTCGCCCTGGGAAAACCTACCGTAGCCTCCGCCACCAAAGCAATGGATTATTTTAAGGAGCATACCTACTTGGGAAAAACTCCAGAAGACTATGTTAAGCTGGTTCAAAGGGCCTTGGAAAATAATACCCCGGAACTGGAGCATAAAAGAAGAAAGTTTGGCCTCTCTCATAGTTGGGAAAACAATGTGAACGAGATCTACAATTGTATTCTAAAGGTGAAGCCGCACTCCGCATAATTGAAATCAAAATGAGTATAATCCAAAAGATAAAAAGCAATCCTAGAACAAAGCAATTGGTGCTGCGTTTAATAGCCCCTAAGCGTAACCCGCGGCCGAGACTTTGGGTACGATGGTTTTTAAATCCATTGAAGCATAAAAAAGGGAAAGGAGCCACCATTAGAAGAAATAGTAGAATCGATGTATTTCCTTGGAAGCGATTTGAGATAGGTAAATTAACCACTATAGAATCTTTTTGCACCATAAATAATGGCTCTGGAGACGTGCTTTTGGGTGATAAGGTAAGAGTAGGTATTGGCAGTGTGGTCATTGGCCCCGTACTTATGGGAGATGGTTCGGGTTTGGGACAGCACGTTTTTGTCTCTGGCTTTAATCACGGTTATTCGGACGGTTCAAAAAATTCCAGTGAACAAGCACTGGAAATCAAGCCCACCATAATAGGAGAGGAAGCGCATATTGGAGCAAACTCCGTTGTGTTGGCAGGTGTCACTATTGGAAGAAACTGCCAAATCGGTGCCGGTAGTGTCGTTACCAAGGACATTCCATCGTATTCGGTCGCTGTAGGCAATCCGGCAAAGGTCATAAAAAGATACAATCATCAAAGCGGTGTCTGGGAAAGTGTAAAAGGAACAGAGGCGGCATTTATAAAAAAATAGTACTATGGACGTATTAAAAGGAGTTTTTTGGTTTTTTATTTTTGTTATTTTTTATTCATACCTAGGTTATGGAATACTGTTGTTCGGTATCATAAAAATTCGGAGGATTTTAGGTTTAGCCAAAAAATTTACCGGAAATGAAAATTACGAGCCCAATGTAACACTATTTGTAGCGGCCTACAACGAAAAGGAGTATTTAGATGAAAAAGTCGCCAATTCCAAAAGTTTAAACTATCCACAAGAAAAAGTAACCCAGTTATGGGTGACCGATGGTTCCGATGATGGAACACCAGATTTGCTCAAGGCATATACCGATGTTGACGTATTGCACCATGATGAACGCGCAGGAAAAATAGCTGCGATGAATAGGGGAATGAAACATGTAAAAACTCCTATAGTAATCTTTTCGGATGGCAATACGAGTTTGGGCAAGGAATCTATAAGAGAGATCATACGTTTGTTCAGGGACCCTAAGGTAGGCTGTGTTTCAGGAGAAAAAAGAATATATTCCAAAGATGCGGACAGTGCCGCGGGCGCTGGTGAAGGCATGTATTGGAAATATGAATCCCAATTGAAGAAATGGGATGCGGAACTATACTCGGTAGTGGGAGCCGCTGGTGAATTATTTGCCATACGAACGGCATTATGGCAAGAAGTTGAAAAAGATACGCTATTGGATGATTTCATGATTTCGTTGCGGGTGGCCATGTCCGGTTATACCATTCAATACAATCCAGAAGCGTATGCAATAGAAAATGCATCGGCCAATGTTAAAGAGGAATTAAAGCGTAAAGTCCGTATTTCTGCCGGAGGTATACAGTCTGTTATTAGGCTTGCTCCTTTACTTAATATTTTTAAGCACGGAACTTTGTCCTTTCAATATATTTCGCATAGGGTATTGCGGTGGACATTGACCCCCCTATTCCTTCTTTTGATCATCCCCATTAATTTTATTTTGGCCTTCAACGAAGGGTTTTTCACATGGGGAGTATATAGCTTATTGGCTTGGGGCCAAATTTTGTTTTATGCAGCCGCTTTGCTGGGTTGGTTTTTGGAAAACAGGCACATACGTTTAAAGATATTGTTTATACCCTATTACTTTTTCATTATGAACTTATCCGTTTTCTTAGGTTTTGAAAGGTATATGAAGGGCAATCAATCCGTAAATTGGGAGCGTGCCAAAAGAGGTGGCAATCCCACTAAAGCAGTTGCTTAGCGGTTTTAAGAAACTTTTGGTAGGTCAAACGAAAAAAGGCTGCCCTTTCCCAACTCACTTACTATTGTGAGCTCGCCGCCCACTTTTTTTACAAAATCCTGGCATAGTACTAATCCTAGTCCTGTGCCCGCTTCTTCCTCCGTACCAGTTTTAGAGAAGTGTTCTTTGGTGTCACGTATTTTGGCCAATTCATCTTTTGACATTCCTGTACCTGTATCCTCCACACCTATACTCCAGCTGTTATTCTTGGATACCGCCGAAATTGTGATCTTCCCTTGTTTGGCCGTAAACTTTATAGCGTTAGACAGCAGGTTTCTCAATATCATCTTGAACATATTCAAATCTGTATGCACATATGCTTCTTCGGGAACTTTTAGTTCAAGATCTATTTTCTTGGCGTTCAAGGCCATCTGAACCAATCGAACATTTTGTTCCACAATTTCCTTAATATTCAACTTTTCTTCGATCATACTCAAAATCCCACTCTCTGACTTGGCCCAACCTAAAAGATTGTCCAATAAGTTAAATGCTTCGTCCGTGGTCGCGGCAAGATTGTGTACGGTGGTATCTATAAACTGTTCGTCATGAGGGTCAATGATCCCTCTTATAATAAAATCCAATTGCATTTTCACCGCACTTAAGGGTGACCTTAAATCATGACCAATAATCGAGAAAAGTCTATTTTTTAAAACATTGTCACGTTCCAATACTTTAGCTTGTTCCTCGATTTTGGAATTTGCCTTAACCAAGTTGACGTGGGTAGTGATACGTGCAGCAAGCTCTTGTTTATTAAAAGGTTTGGTAACATAATCTATTCCGCCCAGTTCCAGTCCTTTTATTTTGTTTTCCGAGCTGTTCATACCTGTTAGAAAAATTATGGGGATACTGGAAAGGAAATCGTTCAGTTTTATTTGCTCACATAGTTCAAAGCCGTCCATATTGGGCATCTGAACATCCATCAAGATCAAATCTGGTTTATTTGCGGACAAAAGTTCAATAGCCTCTAGGCTATTATCGATTCCGAGAAAATCATAATCCATTCCTTTGATGACAAATTTAATGATCTCAATATTGATTATTTCATCATCAATTGCGGCAATGAGGGTTTTGCACATGGGCGTGTTTATTTGAACAATTCTAAAATCATAACGTCAAAAGTAGGAAAAAGTTTATATATGCAATGATATTTAAATTATCAACTTTAGAAGTGAAACATACGAAAAGCACCATAAATGTTATTACTACATCGATACTTACCTTCATTCGACCACACAAAAAGTACATTTCACAACAAATATTTAAAATTTAGTTTTTGTAGGATTATGTTTACAATATATTTAGTTGAACCTTAGACAGAATTATAAATGGAACATATTTTAATTACCGGCGGGGCGGGTTTTATCGGCTCTAACTTCATCCCTTATTTCCTTGAGGAAAATCCAGAATTACATGTTATAAATATAGATGCGCTTACTTATGCCGGAAATCTTGAAAATTTAGAAGCAATAGACAACCATCAGCGTTACACCTTCATAAAGGGTGATATCTGCAATCGCCATTTGATTGAAAAATTATTCAACATTTACGACATTAAGCACGTTATCCATTTTGCAGCAGAATCGCATGTCGATAATTCAATAAAAAATCCCGACGCTTTTATGCGCACCAATATTTTGGGCACTTTCAACTTGATAGACGTTGCAAAAAAACATTGGATGATGGCCCCGGGTATTTATAAATCGGACTATACCAACAGTCGTTTTCATCATGTTTCCACGGATGAGGTCTATGGTACGCTGGGTAAAAAAGGTCTTTTTAAGGAAACTACGCCTTATGCACCAAATAGTCCATATAGCGCCTCAAAAGCATCCTCCGATTTTATCGTAAGAAGCTATCATCATACGTTTGGGATGAACGTTGTCACTACCAACTGTTCCAATAATTATGGTCCCAATCAACATGATGAGAAATTGATTCCCACTATTATAAGAAAAGCAATTTTCAATCAACCCATACCGATTTATGGGGATGGGCTAAATGTCAGGGATTGGTTGTATGTTCTAGATCATTGTAAGGGTATTGCCTTGGCATTCCAGAAAGGGGAAGCGGGAGAAACCTATAACATTGGTGGAAGAAACGAACGCACCAATCTATATATCGCTACCAAAATATGTGAGTTATTGGATAAGGTAAAGCCATTACAAACCGGTAAAAGTTATCTTGAATTGATCACGTATGTCGAAGATAGAGCTGGTCATGACTTTAGGTATGCCATTGATGCATCCAAAATTGAAAAAGAGCTAGGTTGGAAAGCCGAGGAAAATTTTGAGACCGGTATTGAAAAAACATTGAAATGGTATTTGGCGGAATACATTAGCAAAAAAGAAAAAAACTTATCCTAGTTTTTAGAAAAAAGACAACTAAACCCCAAACAAATGAAAGGAATAATCCTAGCCGGCGGATCCGGCACACGACTTCACCCATGTACACTTGCGGTCAGTAAACAACTGATGCCCGTTTACGATAAGCCCATGATCTATTATCCCTTATCAACCTTGATAGAGTCCGGGATATGGGAAATACTGATCATTTCTACACCCCATGACCTACCGATGTTTAAAAAACTTCTAGGGGATGGGCGACAGTATGGGTGTAAATTTGAATATGCCGTGCAAGCGAATCCCAATGGATTGGCGGAAGCTTTCATTATCGGGGAAAAATTCATCGGAAATGATAAGGTTGCCCTGATTCTGGGTGACAACATTTTTCATGGTACGGGCTTGGAAGACCTATTACAGGCCAATAACGACCCGGACGGCGGTATCATATATGCTTATCACGTTACCGACCCGGAACGCTATGGTGTAGTGGAATTTGATGAGAAAAACAATGCAATTTCTATTGAAGAAAAACCAAAAAAACCCAAATCGAGCTATGCGGTTCCCGGGATTTACTTTTATGATAATGCGGTGGTTGAAATTGCAAAAAAAATTAAACCCAGTCCACGGGGCGAGATTGAAATAACCGATGTGAACAAAGCATATCTAGAAAAGGGAAAACTAAAAGTTAGTATTTTGGATAAAGGTACCGCATGGCTTGATACAGGTACGTTCAATTCATTGATGCAGGCCGCACAGTTCGTTCAAGTAATCGAAGAAAGACAAGGGCTCAAAATTGGAGCCATTGAAGCCTCAGCATATAAAATGGGCTTTATTACCAAGTCACAATACAAAAAACTTACTGCACCCTTAATCAAAAGCGGATATAGCAAAGCATTATTGGATGCTTTAATTTAGACCATATGGAAATAAAAAATACAAGAATAGAAGGATGTTTCACGATTAAACCCAAAGTCTTTAAAGATGATAGAGGCTACTTTTTTGAATCCTTCAATCAAAAACATTTTGAAACGGCTATCGGTCGGGAAGTGCATTTTGTACAGGACAACCAATCATTCTCCTCAAGGGGCGTGTTGCGCGGATTACATTTTCAACAAGGAGATTTTGCCCAAGCAAAACTAGTACGTGTCTTGAGTGGTGAAGTCTTGGATATAGCAGTGGATCTACGGCAAAACTCGGCAACTTATGGTAATGTAATTTCCATCTTATTGTCAGATACCAACAATACACAGGTCTTTATTCCAAGAGGTTGTGCACACGGCTTTATCACTTTGAGCAAAAATGCCATTTTCTCTTACAAATGCGATAACTACTACGACCAAAGTTCAGAATCGGGCTTACTTTATAATGATGATTTCTTTAATATTGATTGGCAAATACCGGAAGAGGAAATGATTATTTCCGAGAAGGACAAACTTTTACCTACCTTTAAACAACTGACCGAAACTATACTATTTAAACCTTAACGGTTATATAATGATCAAAATACTAGTAACGGGAGGGGCCGGTCAATTGGCAAACTGTATAGCGGATGTTTCACTAGGCTATAATTCACAAATGGACTTCATTTACCGATCGTCCATTGATTTGGATATCACCGATCCAAAAGCGGTCAACAAGGAATTTGAAACGGGCAGCTATGATTTTTGTATCAACTGTGCCGCTTATACCAATGTGGACGGTGCGGAAACAAACCCCCTTCTTGCGGACTCGGTAAACCGGATCGGGGCGAAGCATCTGGCCCACGCTTCGGCTAAAAACAATACGGTGTTCATACATATTTCCACGGACTTTGTTTTTGATGGATCCAAGAATCTCCCCTACCACGAAGAAGATGAACCCCGTGGTCTGAGTGCGTATGGGACTTCAAAGCTTTTAGGCGAAAAAGAGATTGCTAGGGCATGGAAAAAACATTTCATCATCCGTACCTCATGGCTTTATTCTGAATATGGCCATAATTTTATGAAATCGATGCTGAAATATGGTAATGAGAGAGATGAGCTTTCCATTGTATATGATCAAATTGGAACACCTACCTACGCCAAAGATTTGGCAAGTGTCGTATTGCTTCTCATTGAAAGAAACATCCAATCCTACGGAACATATCACTATAGCAACGAGGGGGTGGCCAGCTGGTACGATTTTGCCATGGCCATTTTTGAGATAAACCAAATAACGGTGGCCGTAAATGCCATACGCACAGATGCATATCCCCTACCTGCAAAAAGGCCTTCCTACAGTGTTTTGGACAAAAATAAAATCAAAGAGCTGCTTGCTATACAAATTCCATATTGGCGAAACAGTTTAGTAAAAGCGAGTGATAGATATCAAAAAAATACGTTAGTCACATTAAAAAATAAATAGATGAAAATAGTAGTTACGGGCGGACTGGGCTTCATTGGATCCCATACCGCAGTTGCCTTGCAAAATGACGGCTTTGACGTTGTAATAATCGACAATCTCAGTAATTCAAGCGAAGATGTATTGGATGGTATTGCCGCGATAACAGGTAAGAAGCCATTGTTTGAAAACATAGATTTAAGGGATAAATCCAGAGTTACTTCTTTCTTCAAAAGACATTCCGATATTGACGGAGTTATCCATTTTGCTGCATACAAGGCAGTCGGTGAAAGTGTTGCCGATCCACTTGCATATTATGAAAACAATATTGGCACATTGGTTTATCTTCTACAGGAGCTTCAAGATAAGAAAAGAGCCAATTTTATTTTCAGTTCGTCCTGTACCGTCTATGGGCAGGCCGATGAGATGCCCATTACGGAGAACGCTCCGGTAAAACCTGCGGAATCACCCTATGGCAATACCAAACAGGTGGGTGAGGAAATCATTAAAGATACTTGCAAAGTAAAAAAGGGGTTAAACGCTATTTCGTTACGTTATTTTAATCCCATGGGAGCACATCCATCCGCTGAAATTGGGGAACTCCCCATTGGCGTACCGCAAAACCTAGTGCCCTTCATAACGCAAACCGGGGTTGGATTGCGGGCAAGCTTATCCGTTTTTGGTAAAGACTATCCCACTGAAGACGGCACTTGTATTCGCGATTACATACATGTTATGGATTTGGCAAAAGCGCATGTAATGGCCTTAAAAAGGCTATTGAGTACAGAAAATACTACGAATTATGAGGTCTACAACTTAGGCACGGGAAAAGGAAGTTCTGTTCTTGAAGTTATAAAAAGCTACGAACGGGTATCAGGTAAAAAACTGGATTATCAGATGGTAGACAGACGCCCAGGAGATGTCATCACAGCCTATGCCAGCACAGATAAGGCAAATCAAATACTGGGTTGGAAAGCAGAAACCACCTTGGATCAGGCCATGAAATCTGCTTGGGACTGGGAACGTAAAATCCGAAATTATCAGGAAGTCATAGCATAAGCACTTTATGGGCATATATTGTAGATGCCAATTCCCACTAATCGCTTGCAAAACGACAGTGGTCGAAACAAAATCACCAACCATGATATTTTGAATATCATGCGACTTCGGTATCCTATCTTTAGATAAAATAGCAGGCGGTTCCAGGATAACTTTAGATTCAAAGGTTTTATCTGGACCATGGACATCTTTGAAGCATATTGTTATTATAGCGTAAAGGCCGTAAACAGTGAAGTCAGTGATGTATTGTCCGCTCTTTTAAGCTAAATAGTTGGTTTCCCCGAATCCTACTTATAAAGGCAGGCCTTGAAGGCCTGCTTTTCCTATAGTAATGATCATACTAAAACAATCCACTTTGTTTGCTACCAACGACGATGATCGCCTTATTAAAACGCTTATTGGTATGGCGAACATGTACATTAAGGATGTAACATGCAATGTACCAAAACCATTGAACCGGGTAGTTTTGATATGTTATTGAACGTTAAGTACTTCTTATGTTTTACCACTGCAAGACGAACTCATTTTAGATGTTTCACACGATAACCTCTAAATAAAAAAAACACCTTAAGAAGGTGTTTTTTTAGATTGGAAGATAAGGGTTAATCCTAAAGCAAACCTATTAAGGACAGGGCGGTACCTACTGCTACGGTAGATATAATTCCCATTAAACCGGTGATTAAGGTTTTTAATGCTGCAATCAAAAGTATACTAGTTTTCATAATGTATATATTTAGATTAAACTTCGTTTTCTATTTAATCTAAAAGTAGTTAACTATTGAAAGAAAAAAGATGTGATTTCGGTGGATGGCGGGTTCCTTTAGATGGGTAGATAAAAACTATGGAGATTAGTTTGTAGCTGTCTAAAGTAAGTTCAACCTTCTCATTAATTCTGGGCGGTTAGATCTACTTATGGGAACAACATTCCTCTCTATTAGGACGCTATTATCCTCAATATCAATAATTTTGGTAAAATTAATGATAAAGGAACGGTGTATTTGAAGAAATACATTCTCCGGTAATTTCTCTTTAATTTTTTTTAAGGTAGAGTGCACCCTATAGGTCTTTGTCTCTGTCTTTACGTCTATATAATCGCCTTGGGCCTGTATCAATTGGATCTCCCGAAATTTGAGTTTGATCAATCGTCTATCTATATTGATATAGAGTTCCTCTTCAACAGTCGATCCATTTGATTCCATATCAGAAATAACTGGCTGTTTCACCAATGCATTTTTGACCTTTTGCAAGGATTTTTCAAAACGCTCCGGGGTTAATGGTTTTACCAAATAATCAACAATAGCTTCATATTCATAGGCTTCAATGGCAAAATTTTTATCCGAGGTAATCAATACG
>JBCBZE010000023.1:0-20623 GCA_039815505.1 Bacteroidota bacterium
AATGGTGACCTGTACTTTATCGAAGATTTCAAATGAGATACCGTCCGCCAAATGAATATCAAAAAATGCCAACTCAATCGTATTTTCCTTTGAAAAAAAATTGATCGCTCCAGAAACCGTGTCAATGACTTTTTCAACATGTATCAAGGAATCCACCTCTGATAAAAGAAACTTCAAATTCTCGGCAGCAGCTTTTTCATCTTCTATAATTATTACTCTCATGCCATGGGTAGTTTTACGGTAAAGTGTACATCATCCTTTGCAATTTCAATTCCTTTGTTCATGTGTAATTTGAACCTTGTATTCAAGTTGCTCAAGCCGGTATGGGTACTTTCAATATATCCGGTCCTCTTCTGCAATTTGTTCCTTAACACTAAATAACCATTTTCCTCGAACAAATCCACATATAGGGGTTTTTCATTCGAAATTTCATTATGCTTCACCACATTTTCCATAAGCAACTGCAATGCCAAGGCTGGAATCTTTTTTGGAAGCAGCTTTTCGTTGATATCGATATTCACTACAAAGTTATCCCGATAACGCTCTTGTATGAGATGAATGTAGCTTTCCAAAAACTTTAATTCTTCCTTTACGGTCAACAAATTCTGATCTTTACTTTGTAATATATATCTGTACAAAAAAGATAGCTTGTTAATAAACTTGACCGCGGCTTTTTGATCCTCTCTTACCAATAGGCTCAATGAGTTAAGGGAGTTAAACAAAAAATGAGGGTTTACCTGGTTCTTTAAAGCGGCCAATTCATTTTGCAGGCTTTTTCGTTTTAACCGTTCTTTTTCAATAGTATCGCGCTTTGATTGATTGTTAAGCTCAATGGCCCTACTGATGACCAAAAGCATGATCATAACAAAAAAGTAAATAAATCTATTCAGTCGGGGATTAACGGAATAGGTGTTAAAACTATAAATTAAACCATCTACCAATTCAAAGAATAGTATCCATAGGAATAGAATAAAGTGCGTAACGGTAATGGAAACTAAAACTCTATATTTGATGGTAAACTTTTGTAGCCAAAGCAAGTTGAAACTCAGAACCACAAGGCAAAAACTAAAAAGCATAAAAATCCTAAAAACTGTATCTTCTACAGAGATTTCCATGAGGTTAAGCATCACTGCATCGTCTTCTCCAAATAAAAAAACAATTCTTGGTATATTCACCAAAAGAGAGAAGCTGACCGCTATAATAAGTATGAGCTTATTGGTATTCATGCATTGAAAAAGGCTTGCATAGCAAGCCCTTGGATTTAAGGATTCTAACTTTTATTATTTCTTTCTTCTTTCATTTTACGTTGCATTTCATCCTGCACTTCTTCATAGATTTGATACTGTTCTTTTGAAAGTAAAAGTTTCATTTCTTTATTCTTGTTTTTGCGAATAGACTTAAACTCATTATACTTGGCAAGCCTTCCCTTCTCACTTTCCTTTAGACCCAGCATCTGTTTACCATACCTTTTGGTAATCTCTTCAAATTTTGGTTTTTGCTCTTCGGATAAATCAAGCTTTTCAAAATAGGTTACAAGCTGAGTTTCCATTCGTTCTTTTTGCGCTGCAGTCAATTTTTTTTCTTGACCTATGGCAGTTGCACCCATCATGGTTACCATTACCAAAATTAAAATAGGCTTAAATGTTTTGTGCATTTCACCGTTCTTTATTTTTGATCGGAATTCGTGAATCTTCGATTTCATTTTTTTTTTAATGTATTTCGTTTGAACTATTTTTCTATTTTACCAACTACTTTGTATCCTTTACCACCAACGGTTTTGATTTTTTTATACAATGTTTCGTTGTATTGATAATAGGTCTCATTGTCTATTTTCACTTTTTCAGCCTCATTGGGCAGCTCATAAACAACAGCATTTAGTGGTGGTTCCACTATTTTGTATTGTTTACCATCCTCTATATAGAAATTACCACTGTAGTAATAGTAAATATCCGTTCTGACCACCACCTGCCTATACCCTTCTGGCAGTGTTGTTATAGTGATCCCTACAGGCGGGTTGACTACAATATAGGAACCATTGAGATATCTATAATACAATCCTCCGTAATAGTGATATCTTAACCCCCCATAATTTAACACAACTGCCCTTGAGGGTAATGTTCTTACCACGCGAACATTGGGAACAGGACGGGTGTAAACCACTCTTGGTGTGGTTCTTACAACGGTTCTAGGTGTTCTAACCACCACTCTTTGAGCATTTAGTTTTTCCGATATAAAAAATATACCTAAAATACCCATTATTGCTGCTAATTTTACTGTTTTACTCATATTACAACTATTTATTTTTTACTGGGATTCAATAATTTATGATTTCATTGCTGTTATTTTCGAATGAATACGGGACAAAAGTATATCTGCAAATAGCTCTGCTTACAAGTTCTTAAGTGAAATGACCAAACTACCTGGTGAAACGGCAAATAGCCCTAATTCAACCATTAATCGAGTCTAGTGGAAACCCATTGGGGATTCATGAAATTTGAAGGTGAAAAACGCGAAAAGACTTAAAAACACTACTATGAAGCACCAACTTTCATCTACAAAACCATACGGTCGGGGCTCATATGATAAAAACATGGATCCATCTATGGAATTTGGCGATTGGTATAAAACTTTTTATTCATTGTTAACTACCTATTAGTTTTAAGCTGAAATTCAAGAATTACAGTCACATGACCAGATCGTTCCTTATATTTCTAATTACTTTATCGGCCTATGGGCAAATGCCCAACACAAGCGGGGACGGTGTGGTAGAACTAGGTGGATTTAATTATTCATATATCCCAGACCTGGGGGGTACGGAAATTACCAACTATGGTATTAACGCAAACCTCGGAAGACCCGTTGGAAAAGGTATAATCGCACTGGCTTTAGGCTATCAGAAATTTGATTTTTCCTTTGGGGAAACTTTTGAGCTTTTGGATTTATCAACGTATGAGCAGATGCACGTGGTCAGAACCAATGTATCTTATTTAAGGCCGCTCAAGAATTCATGGGGGCTTCTTATATCCGGAGGAACTTCATTAATGTCCAATTTTGGAAATGGAATATCATCGGAAGACTTTGTGTTCAACGCTATTGTTGGATTCACAAAGAGATGGGGCGACCCCCAAAAGAATTCCACTTTGCTACTTGGAATTTCATATGGAACCCAATTTGGCGAACCTACTATCTTTCCTGCCATATCGTTTCGGAAAAAATTGAACGAGCACTGGAACTATTCATTGGGTATTCCCGTAACCGGTATCAATTATCAAATTAATGACAAACATAGACTTTCCCTATTGGTTTCGGCACAGGGACTTTTCGCGAATAACTCCAACGAAGTTATTACCGGGCAAAATCAAGCGCTTACCAACACAAAACTACAGTTCAACGGGGTCAATACCCGATTGTCCTACCAATTTATATTCGCAAAAAACCTGGCATTCTTTGCAGAAGCCGGTTTTGTGCCCCTTGCTACTTTAAAAGTGCTCGATGATGCCAATGAAGAACTTTTGGATCTAGACCCGGGTAGCGGTGCATATATAAACACTGGATTGCGGTTCATTATCAATAAAAAACCATAGAATAGAAACTTAAATAATATTAAAAATGAAAACAAAATTTCTTTTTACAACATTCCTTTTACTAGTACTACAATGGTCCAATGCCCAAGAAATGGACCCTGAGGAGATGGCCGACTATGCAACGACCACTATGATAGAGCAGTTGAACCTAAATGAAGAACAACAGGAACAAGTTACAGGGCTCAATCTGAAGTATTCAAAGAAACAAGCGGATTTAATGAACCGTAAGGGTTCCATGTTCAGCAAAATGGGGGATATGAAAAAAATTAAAAAAGAAAAAAACAAGGAATTGGAAAAGATCCTTTCCAAAGAGCAAATGGAAAAATTTGAAGATGACGTCGAACCTATGATTCGAGATCATATGCGCAAAAAAATGAAGGGATAGTTTATGAAAAAGGCTACTGGAATTTTCTTTGGTATTGCAATCATAGCCCTTGGAATGGTATTGTTCATAGTTATGAAGAACCATAAGGAAGCATTGCCCCAAGCACAAAAAACAGATCGAACAATGATTTCCACTTCTTTGATCAAAACAAGTTCGCTTCCTTTTATCATTGAGGCCACCGGTACGTTAACGGCAAAAAACAAAATAGCGCTTTATAGTGAGGTGGAAGGTGTTTTGCAGAAAACCCCAACTCCCTTCAAAGCTGGCAATACCTTTTCTCCCGGTCAGGATCTACTTCGAATAAATAGTGCCGAATATAAAGCTCAGCTGCAGTCGAACAAAAGTTCGCTGATGAATCAAATTGCCGCGATGCTTCCGGATATGGAAATCGAGTTCCCGGAAGCATCAAAAAAATGGGAATCGTACCTAGAAAATTTTGATGTCAACGGTCCCTTGAGACCCTTACCGGAAACCGCTTCCAATGCGGAGAAATTTTTTGTTACCGGACAGGGTATAACGGAAACCTATTATACGGTTAAAAATCAACAGGAACGGATTTCAAAATATTACATCAAAGCACCTTTCAAGGGTATAGTGACAGAATCCAACGTAACCGTTGGCACCTTGGTTCGCAACGGACAAAAATTGGGCGAATTTATAGAACCTTCTGTCTTTGAACTGCAATTGGCCATTCCGTCAACCGCCGATAAATATATCGAAGTCGGCAAAAAAGTGCATCTGTTCTCTTTGGACGGGCATCAGGAATATATAGGAAAAATAAGTAGAATAAACGGAAGAATAGATCAAGAAACCCAAACGGTTGCCGTGGTCATAGATGTTACGGGCAAACAGCTCAAAGATGGCGAATATCTAAAAGCAAAGGTATTTGGGGAACGCATACGCGATGTGGTGAAAATAGATGGAAATCTACTGGTTGAAAATGATTATATATATGTCGTAAAGGACAGTACCCTAAGACTTCAAAAGGTAAAGCCCATAAACTATGAAGGGGATAGCGTGCTGGTCGCCGGTTTGCAAAACAAGATGGTCCTGGTAGATGAAATTGTAGCGAATGCCTATCCAGGCATGAAGGTAACCTATTAAACAACTATCGGAATGAAAAAATTCATTGGTTATTTTATCAAATATCCCGTAGTCGTAAACATCTTCATTATTGGGTTCCTCATTTTTGGGTATTTGGGTTACCAAAGACTTAATTCCTCCTTTTTTCCCTTGTCCGACCCCAACTATATTAGTATCTCTGTCTCTTATCCCGGATCTTCACCAGAAGAAGTCGAAGAAGGGGTGGTCGAAAAAATTGAGCGCAATCTAAAAGGGGTCGAAGGAATAGATAGGGTTACCTCCGTTTCGGAAGAGAACCTTGGGACCGTTAGTGTCGAGGTATTGACCGATTTCGATATTAATCTTGTCTTGGATGAAGTAAAAAATGCAGTTGACAAAATATCTTCATTTCCTACGACCGCAGAGCCTGCGGTTATTGAGACCATAAAACCGACCAGGGATGCCATTACTTTTGTGGTCACCGGTAAGGATGTGCCTTTGAGCATTCTAAAAGAGACCGCCCAAGAGGTAGAAGATGATTTGCTTAGAATTGACGGTATTTCCCAGATAGCGCTTTCCGGTTTTCCGGATGAAGAAATAGAGATAGCGGTAACCGAAGAAAATTTAAGACGCTATGGGTTGACATTTGAAGAAGTATCCAATGCTATAGGCAATGCCAATATTTTTATTTCCGGTGGCTCTATAAAAACCAATAAAGAAGAATATTTGATCAGGGCCAATAATAAGGCCTATTACGCAGAAAACTTAGGCGATATTATAATAAAATCGGACACCAATGGGGGCAAGGTATACCTACGTAATATCGCCAAGGTAAGGAACACCTTTAGCGAAACCCCAAACAAAATAAGTTTTAATGGACAATCTGCGGTGAAAATCTCCATTACCAATACGAATACCGAAGACCTTATTGGCAGTGTTGAAAAGATAAGGGAATATATACTGGGTTTCAACGCAACCCATGACAATTTAAGACTACAAATTACATTCGATTCCTCCGAAGCTATTAAAGATAGAATTTCGCTACTGTTGGAAAATGCGATCATTGGAATGGTATTGGTCGTTTTATTGCTCTCTTTTTTTCTACGGCCAAGAGTTGCTCTTTGGGTGGCATTTGGATTGCCCATATCCTTCTTTGGCATGTTTATTCTATTACCACATTTTGGGGTAACCTTGAACATGCTTTCCCTTTTTGGTATGATCCTGGTCATCGGGATCCTGGTAGACGATGGTATCGTAATCGCTGAAAATATCTACTCTCGTTATGAAAAAGGAGAATCTGCAATACAAGCGGCGGCCAATGGTACATTGGATGTTTTAACGCCCATACTTTCTGCGATTACCACTACGATTTTAGCGTTTTCCGTCTTCTTTTTTCTTGACGGACAAATTGGAGGCTTTTTCGAAGATATTGCTGTAATAGTTGCGCTCACACTTGCCGTATCCCTGATTGAAGCTTTGTTGATCCTACCTGCACACTTGGCGCACTCCAAGGATTTAAATGGCAAGGGAAAGACATTCAAGTTTAACAAGTGGGGAGACCAATGCATGGACTATTTGCGGGATAAAGTCTATTCCAGGGCATTCCGGTTTACATTAAAACATAAGTTTTTATCATTTTCAATCATACTTTTTCTATTTATCCTTACCATGGCGGCTTTTGCAAACGGCACCATAAAACTGACATTCTTTCCAACCAATCCAGGTGACCAGATCAATATTACACTGAATACACCGCAGGGAACCAATGAAAGTGTAACGAATTCCTTGACAACCCATGTAGAGCAAAGTATTTGGCAAGTGAATGAGGATTTGGGAGCCAATGAAGCAGGTGGTGACCATATACTTTCCACAATAAAACAAATTGGTCCGGGCGGCTCTGCTTCCAATATCATCGTCAACCTCTCACCAAGTGAGACCAGAGAACTGGGTTCCCCGGAAATTTCGAATCGGATCCGGGAGAAATCCGGTGTGTTGCAGGGGGTGGAAAAATTAAGTTTCGATTCCGGAGCAAATGTTGGTGGTGCTCCCATTTCCGTGTCCTTGCAAGGGAAGAACGCAACCCATCTTAACATGGCAAAAGAGATTGTTTATGAGGAGCTACAAAAGAATCCGGATGTAAAGGATATTGTAGATACAAGTCCACGCGGCATCAAGGAGATTCGATTGAAACTAAAAGAGAATGCCCAACTATTGGGATTGACTTTTAACGATGTAATGGGGCAGGTGAGAAATGGATTCTTTGGTACTGAGGTTCAACGAATTCAACGCGGTCAGGACGAGGTGAAAATCTGGGTGCGCTATGACGAAAAAAACCGTTCTGGTATAAACGACATCAATACGATCGAGATTACCACACAAGAAGGAAGGGTTCCCTTGTCCGAAATTGCCACTTATACCATTGAAAGGGGCGAGGTGGCCATTAATCATTTGGCTGGTTTACGCGAAATTACGGTCGAAGCGGATTTGGCCGATCCCAAGGCAAGTGCTTCCGAAATCATGACCGACCTTACTACCCGTGTTGCCCGTATGGTAAGTAACAAATACCCCGGGGTCACCATTAGCGTAGAAGGTCAAAACCGAGAAGTCAATAAGATATCTGCATCGGCCATAAATGTATTTCCAGCAGTCATTTTTTTGATCTATATAACCATTGTTTTTGCTTTTCGCTCTTATAGTCAACCTTTTATTTTGCTCGCCCTAATTCCATTTTGTATCATCGGAGTAGCCTGGGGGCATTGGTTGCACGGCTTTCCTATGAGCATACTATCTTATTTAGGGATTATTGGTCTTATTGGGATCGTGGTCAATGATGGCCTGGTATTTACAGGAAGGTTCAATAGCTTTCTTAAAGAGGGATTAAAGTTCGATGAAGCACTCTACGAAACCGGACGGGCACGTTTCAGGGCTATATTTCTAACATCGATTACTACGATTGCAGGATTGGCCCCCCTAATGCTGGAAAGAAGCCTTCAAGCACAGTTTTTGATACCGATGGCCATTTCTATTTCATATGGTATAGCCGTGGCAACCCTGCTAACCCTGTTTATGCTACCCTTATTTCTGTCTTTTTCAAATAGTATAAAAGTAAACGTAAAACACTTCTTTACCGGTAAACGCCCGGAGCGGGAAGAAGTGGAACGTGCCATTAAAGAATTAAAAGTTGATCATGTCGAGATTTAAAACACTATTTTTTCTTCATTTTATCACATGCTTTTTTGTGTCGGCACAGGAAAAATTAATCCTCGAGGATGCCATTTCGCTGGCCTTACAAAACAATTATGATCTTAGGATCGCAAAAAACGATGTAGAAATTGCCCGTAAGGAAGCCGAGTTATTGAACAGCGGGTATTTGCCTACCCTTAGTGCAAATGGGGGTGTAGATTATTCCGATGAAAATCAGGATGTTACTTTTTCAGATGAAACCACAACCTCGGTCGATGGAGCGGTAACCGAATCCTACAATGCTTCGATTACCGCCGAATACACCCTGTTCGATGGTATGGAACGGAAATTTAACCAAGATAAAAATGAAGGAAACCTAAGATTAAGCGAGTTTCAAGAAAGACAACAGATAGAGAATACCGTCATATCCGTTTATGAACATTACTTTGATGTGGCCTACCAAGCCCAGGTAGTGGAAAATCTAAAAGTCAATATCGAAAATTCAAAAGACCGTTTGGTCAGGGCACAAAAAAAACTAAAGTATGGTCAAGGTACCACCCTGGACGAATTAAATTCCCAGGTAGATTTAAATAACGATAGTATTTCCTATGCATCCGCATTACGTGATTTAAACAATTTTAAACGGAATCTAAATTTATTGTTGGGAAGGGAGGTGAATACTAAATTTGAACCCGATACATTGGTCACCTTTTTACCAAAGCTTTCTCCGGACGACATTTTGGATAACGCCGAAAAAAACAATATACAAACCGTATTGGCAAAGCAGAACATTCTCTTGAGCGATTTGGATATCAAGATCAATAAGGCCAAGTACCTTCCAAAGATTAAAGGAAACGGTTCATATAGCTGGAGTGAAAGTCAAAACCCTCCTACCTCGTTTGCCTTGACCAACGAGGCATTGGGTTATAGTCTGGGACTTAACTTGTCTTGGAATATTTTTGACGGGGGTACCACCGCGACCAAAATAAAAACGGCTAAAATATCCAAACAAAATCGCGAAATTGAACTATTCCAAGCGCAAGAACAGCTACGGGTAGATATTTTTAATGCCTATGAAGAATATACCAATGCCATTTTTACTTTAAGTGCAGAAAACAAGAGTGTAACCACCAATGAATTGAACTTTGAACGTACCAAAAAACAGTATGCCCTTGGGCAGGTTACCGCAATAGATTTCAGACAGGCACAAATCAACCTTTTGGATGCCCGTAACAATTATGCGCGGGCCAAGTATGATTTGAAAATAGCGGAAATTAATTTACAACAATTGGGAGGGTTTCTACTGTCTTGACTCTGAGCATAGGAACAAAGTTATTTTTCCATTAAGGTTGAAAGGAATGCACCGGATGACATGTGCAACTACCCCGGAAAAGGAGTTTAGATCGTATTTAAGTCCGTCGATACCCGTACAAAAGCAACTAATCAGAAAAGCACTGGAACATAAAAAGTTAGGGGGATTTCAATAGGTAGGCCAGTTTTTATAATTCCAACCATTTTTTGAACAGCGAACTTTTCTCCTTGCTAACAATTACGGAAGGAATAAGAACGCTTTCCATTTTTACCAATAGCTTCCCATTAAAATAATTCTCTATATTTTGAATATATTCCCTGCGAATGATATGTTGTCGATTCGCTCTAAAAAAATGTCGTTTGGGGAGTCTCCTTTCTATCGCATCCAAGGTCTCGTTAAGCGGGCTCTTTTGAGATGCATGCAAAGCAAAACTCAGCTGGTCCTTAATAAAAAAACAAGAGACATCCTTACTGCTTATAGGAATGATTTGATTCTTGAAATAGGAAATGAAATTGGGGAATTCAGTGCTGCTTTTTTGGAAATGGTCCAGTAATTCAAGTATGCTTTCCTGTTGATGGGAAAGTCTTTTTTTAAAACTTTTATACTTTTCCACTGCGGCTTTTAAATCCTCTTTGGCAAATGGTTTCAACAGATAGTCGATACCGGAAACCCGGATAGCTTTAAGCGCATATTGGTCATAAGCGGTAGTAAAGACTATAGGCGTATCCGTCGGATGTTTTTCAAAAATCTGGAAAGAGAGTCCATCGGATAGTTGAATGTCCGAAAAAATCAGATCAGCATCACGGAACGAGCTGCTTTCCAAAAACTGAAAACCCTCCTCTACCGATGAAATTTCAGCAAGAATCCGAAAATCCTCCCCAAGGGAACTTAATAGGCGCTTTATTTTATTTAACGCCAACTTCTCATCTTCAATTAGAATAATTTTCATTTTTAATCAAAGGTATTTTAACGGTAAAAAAAAGTTCCTCTTCTTCTATAGTGCAATTCGTATTGGTCAACAAGCTACATCTATTATTTAGATTTTCTAAACCTATTCCAAAACTATGCTGCTTTACTTTGGGCAAAAGGTTTTTATTGTTTTTAACGGATAAATATCCCCCACCCAATTCCAAATATATATTCATTGGTTTAGATACGCTGATGGCATTGTGCTTGATTACATTTTCAAAAAGCACTAAAAGAGATAATGATGGGATTTTATACTGTTCCGGATCTGCAATATCGCCATGTAAATTTAGTTTGTCATCATATCGGATTTTAAGCAAGAAAAAATAGGATTGAATAAACTTCAATTCTCTGTCCAAGGTTACAAAAGTACTTCCCTGCATATCCAATATATAACGAAATACTTGAGAGAGTTTGTTAATATAAAATTCGCTTTTCTCCACATCTATATAGATCAATTCGCTTAATGTATTAAGGCTGTTAAAGAAAAAATGTGGATTAAGCTGCTGTTGTAGACTATTTAACTGGAGTTGCAAATTCTCATTTTCCAATTTAACGATTCGAAGATTATTTTCTTCATTCCTTTTTCTTTGAAAAAATCGGTAAACAAACCCCAAGGAAATAAAAGTTAGGATACTATCTTGTATAATTGTTTCTTCAACGATAGGTGCATGTCCCGGTATATCCGTAGAAATGATATCCTCCAGAGCAAGATTAATGAATACATCTATTGTGGCAATAACCAAAAATAGCACACAACTGTACCAGAAGATATAACTCCTTTTTTTGTATCTGAGATAAAATTTAAAATGATAATATATTGATATCCCTAAAAAAGCCCAGCCAGTAATAAATTGTAATAAAAAACCATTCACTTGCCCGGAGGTAGATATCTCCGTAAACAATAAAAAAGGCAACACAAAAAGTAGTGTTGCCCCAATAAATGCGTAATATGTTACTTTTCTTAGACTTAACATTATTTAAGTTGTGAATCAAAAAATGAAATTACTTTTTCCAAATTGACAGCGTCATCAAATTCACTTCCGCCATGACCTGCCCCTTCTATCAGTTCAAAACTAACATTATTCGCCCCCAATTCGGCTAAAAGTGCCTCATAAAAATTTTGACTTTGCGTATATGGAACTAAAGGGTCCGCATTTCCGACCTGAATAAAAAATGAAGCATCTTCCGCGTCTATATAGGTTGTTGGGTTTGCCAATGACACCAAGTCGGGATCATCCTCTATCTTATCCAATCCCATATAATCGGCTTCCAGGTCGGTATTTACACCACTATCCATAAATCCAGTAAGCCCTAGTTCATTTGCCTCCGATACAATAGTAGAGAAATTTATTGGCGAATACCAAGCCACGGTCGCATCAACTTTTGAAGAGAAATTATCATTCCCCAAGGTCAAATCTTCTGTAAATTCATCTCCCGAAGAGGTCCCCAACATCGATGCTAAATTTCCACCGGCGGAATCGCCCCAAGAACCTATATTTGAGGCATTAATTCTATAGGTAGTGGCATTTGCCTTTAAAAACCTTATCGCAGCTTTACAATCATGGACGGCCGCAGGGAAAACGGCTTCCCCGCTTAAACGATAGTTAATGGAAACGGCCACATAACCATTTTCAACCAAAGCTTCTGCATAACTACTTCCTGCCGATTTGTCTCCCGTAAAGAATCCTCCTCCGTGAATGTATACAACTGCGGGGAAAGGCCCTTCTCCTTCTGGGATATAGATATCCATTACCTGGGCAGCGGATGTATCTGCATAAGAAACATCTATCAAAGTTTCAGCTTCGATTGTTTCATTTGTTTCATTGGTGACCTCCCCGGTTTCATCTTCAAAGATTTCGTCGGCGGTTTCATCATCACTACATGATGAGAGCGTCAAAGCATTTAACAGCATAAACAACAATGGCAATTTTATTCTTTTCATTTATGTTACTTTTTAAAGGGTTAAAAAATCTGATTAAAGTATGGGGCAAACATAAAAAGGTGTTCAACACAAAGAAATACCCACTAAAAGGAAGCGGTAATTATTAGGTCTAAACCGTCTTTTAAAGGGGTTGAACTTTTTTTTGCATATCAAATCGATGAAATTTTAAGCCCCAGGGAATTCACAAGCACTTCAATCCCCTTTTTAGGGTTTATACATAGCGCTCAACTGCACAAAGAGTAGTGGGAAAAGTATTTGTATTTCAACTTTCATTGGTTTAAATAAGCTTTCATTAGAAAGGCACCCATTACACCTTCCTATCCCCTATCCAGAAAATTGGTAACTTTAATCTATAATGATTCTATACATAATAGGGTTATCGCTAATTTTAAAAGCATGTTATCCCAAGGAAAAGACACTATATAATTATGAATATGAACAAAACAAAAAAACAACCCAAGCTTATTTTTTTGATTACCATTTTGCTGTTTTTACCGGTAGTATGCATGCACTCACAGGAAAAAACGATCAAGGATTCCGAATCCAAGGAATGGGATATTGAAAAAATGGTATCGCAAATCAATACGGAGGTCGATACGGATTTTGTTTACGATTACAAACAAACAAAATTTGTTCCCGCCGATGGTAAAACACTACTTATCATGGGACAAACGGCTGAAAGCATTACTGAATATATGGGTCATTTTCCCAATCAGCAAATTCCCGGCGGTTGGTCAGCCTACTGGGGAATCCCTGAATTTAAAGGAGTTACCGAGACCCATAAAAATGAAAGCGGTTCTTCTCAAAACCACCAGATGTTAATCGATAATTTTCCCAATACTGTTATTCAAAGTGCTATGTGGATGGTGGGAAAATGGAATATTGCGAAATTTACAGGCAATGGGGATTACGACCATGTTATTAAGAAATATAGCACCTGGGCCAAATCAGTGAACCGACCTATATACCTGAGGATTGGTTACGAATTTGATGGCCCCCATAATGAACTTGAACCTGAGGAATTTATCAAGGCATACAGACATATTGTTGATCTTATCCGTAAAAAAAGAGTAGACAATATCGCGTTTGTGTGGCATTCTTATGCATCTAAACCGTTTAAGGACAAGCCCCTTTCTGCCTGGTATCCGGGTGATGATTATGTGGACTGGGTAGCTATTTCTGTCTTTGGGCATGCATATAATGGAACGGATTTTGGTCCTTATTGTGACGATGTACTGGAATTTGCCAAACAACATAAGAAACCGGTAATGATAGCGGAGGCAAACCCGGTGAAAGGTATCTACAAAGAAAACAATGAGGTCTGGGACCAATGGTTTGTCAACTTCTTCTCTTTTATCTACCATAAGAATATTAAGGCGATCAGCTTTATAAACGAAGATTGGTTAAAACTGTCTATTCCAGGTATTTCACATTGGAAAGATGCGCGTCTTTACAACAACGAAAAAATATCAAAAGCGTGGTTTAAGGAAACCGATAAGGAACGCTACCTAAAGCAATCCACACAACTCTTTGAGCAATTGGGGTACTTAAAAGTCAAAGATTAGGTATGTAGAAAGGGCCATACTATAATTTCCTAACCATAGGTAAACAATAGAAAAATACTAGCTATTTTGTTTTGTATGGTGAGATTACCTACGATCCGTCATTGCTATTTAACAATTTGGCCTAAGAAAGTGTCCAAAATCCCTAAAAAGGTCGGTATTTTGAAACCACATATATACGACACATGAAACTAAAAATTTTCAGCTTGGCAGGACTTCTTTTTTTGGTCGCCAATCAAGTAATGCTCTTAGGAGGCGATGAATATATTCAATCTCAAGAGCCTATTGATTTTGCGCATTGGTTGCTGCTAGTAGGAGCCTTATTATGTTTATCCATAAATTACATTCTTTCGGACAATGCTTTCAGTACCTTGGCATCCATTTTAACTTCATTGGGGGTTGTGGCGCTTATAGGCCAGGCCACCATAGATTTCATATGGTGGAGCTATGGGGATGATCATATAGGAATGACCCATTTAACGAGTCAGATAATGGGGAGACCATCAATTCGTATACCTTTTATGACCATTGGGCCCGCCCTATTTTACTTAGGTTTAGCTACCCATGCCGGAAAACGGATACGCAAAAATCCTATATGGTCCCTGGCAACCCTTATAGGTGTAATCTTGACTGGTCTGGGGTCATTTGCCTATCATAATAGGATGTTAATAGTTTTAGGCCATATCATCCTAACAATAGGCATTATTGCATTACTTTTAAAACATACGACAAAACGGTAGACCAGAAAGCTATAAAAGCGTTCTACCATACCACTTATAAATCCACATAAGGGTCAGCAATGAAAGTAATTAATTTGCCAGATGATTTAATGCTAGGGGAAAGGTCTTCATTTAAAGTTTATGACTACCAAACTTCCTCGGCATGTGTTAAACAAATGGTATCCCTGCAACAACATATATTTAGCTTTTTAATCGAGGGTAGTAAAGAAGTATTCTCTGATAAAACGTCTATATCCATAGAAAAATCAGATTTCTTACTACTAAAAAAAGGGCATTGTTTAATGACAGAAAAACTTCCCAATACCAGAGATGGTTATAGAAGTATTTTGTTTTTCTTTTCTAGCGAATCGCTTTTAAGGTTTGTTAAAAAGCATGAAATAAACCCTTCGAAGGACCCAGACAAAAAATTGATTCGTTCTTTCGCATATGATAATTTTTTAAAAACGTTTGTTAATGGGCTCATAGACATTAGCAAACTTAATCGTAAAGTTCAAGGGAAATTATTGGAGATTAAATTTGAAGAGTTAATGATATATTTAATAGAAACGAACGGTTCTAATTTTATACATGCTTTAATTTCCAATGAAGACATACAAATCCAACACTTTATTGAGATTATCGAAGCCAATAAATTAAACAAACTGACCCTAAAAGAACTTTCGTTTTTATCGCATATGAGCATTTCCACGTTCAAAAGAGAGTTCGAAAAACAATATAAGAGTTCACCAAGCAGGTGGTTTTTGGAAAAAAGACTGGAACATTCCGCTTTTTTGTTAAAAAATACCACGAAAAGGCCATCGGATATATTTGAGGAAGTTGGATATGAAACTTTATCGAATTTCATACAGGCTTTCAAAGCAAAATTTGGAGTTACCCCAAAACGATATCAATTAAGTTGAACTTTTGGCAATACTTTTTGAACCGAATCTAACACAGACCTATCAATTTCGATGTATAAATTTGTGCAGATAACTAAATATAGGTCTTATGAAAAAATCAAATATTATTTTAGCAGCACTGCTCATGGTATGCAGTAGTATATCTGCTCAAGACACCTTTACTTTATCTAGCCAAGCTTTAGGGGGAGAAGCAACAATACTTGAGGAGTTCAATGGTTTTGGCTGCACTGGAAAAAACCGATCCCCACAACTATCTTGGAAAAATGCACCTGAAGGAACCAAAAGTTTTGCAATCACCATGTACGACCCGGATGCACCCACAGGCAGCGGTTGGTGGCATTGGGTGGTATTTGACATTCCTTCGGATATCAATGATATGAAAGAAGGTGCCGGAACCATTACATCCAATTTGGCACCGGAAGGTAGTATCCAGAGCATAACGGATTATGGTGTAAGCGGGTATGGAGGTCCTTGCCCACCGGAGGGTCATGGTCTGCATCAATACATTATCACCGTTTACGCACTAAAAACGGATACGCTAAATTTAAATGAAAACACAAATCCGGCCGTAGTTGGTTATTACCTTTGGAACAATACCCTGGCCAAAGCCAGCATTATAACGTACTACCAAAGAAAAAAGAGTTAAAACAACTTCTTATACATACCAAACTTCATGAAACGCAAGTATTATATACTTGCGTTTTTTGGTATGAACCAGAACTAAAAAGAACCTTGTGCAAAAATGGTTTTAAGCAGTGGAAAACTGTAACATTCATTCTTTTTTTTTGTCTTTGAAGTGAGATGAAAACCGCCATATGAAAAACATACCGCTACTTTTAATAATATTCAGTACACTTCTTGGCTGTAACCAACGAGAAGAAAAAACAGTTAGCATAGGCCAAAAATCAATTACGTTTGTAGATGAAACAAGAGATAGGCCATTACCAACGGAAATATGGTATCCCACTTTGGATTCTTCCCTCAAAAAAAAGCCAAGAACAAATAGAAAGGAACTTTTCAAGACCATAGAAACCATTCCAAATGCGACAATTGCCAATGAGAAATTTCCACTACTATTGGTCTCCCATGGAACAGGGGGCAATAGGTTTTCCTTAACATGGTTTATCGAAAGAATGGTAAAGGAAGGTTACATGGTGGTTTCACTTGATCACTATGGAAATTCCACTTTCAATAAAATACCAAGGGAATTTGTAAAGTGGTGGGAAAGGGCCATTGATATTCAATTTGTCCTTACCAGCATTCTAAACGATACTGAAATAGGTTCAAAAATAGATACTACAAGAATCGGCGGTGTTGGTTTTTCCTTGGGCGGTTATACCCATATTGCATTGGCCGGTGGTTATGTAGATAGGACCATAGGGGAAAAAGAAGAGGATAGGGAACTACCTCCCGAATTTCCAAAAACCGATGAGATTATAGATTTTGAGAATGACAGTCTCATAGTTTCATCTTATAATACCTATGGAAAACATGTAAAAGATAATAGGATAAAGTCATTTTTTGTAATGGCCCCAGCCATCGGATTTGGATTTCGTTCCAAGGAACAAACCAAAGAAATTACTTCCCCGGTCTTTATTGTGGCCGGTAGAGGCGACGCAAACACACCCATACAAAAGAATGCCGAAAACTACCATAACTTAATAGAAACCAGCAAAATTCATCTTTTCGATGACGATGTGGGTCATTATATATTCTTAAACGAATCTACCGAATTTGGAAAAGAAGTGGCACCGGCCATAACGGTTGACAAGCCGTCGGTAAACAGGGCCGATATACATCAAAAAACCTTGGAATTAGCATTGGATTTTTTTAAGCGTACACTATAGAACAATTACCTGGAAAATTTAAGTCGGTAAAAAAGTTTTTTTCAAAACTTTCATTCGATCATAAAAAGTACCCGCTCACATACGAACCTTGTGTATGGAGATTAAACAAAACCGGTTTATTTTTTTTGTACAGCTATATCGGTAATAATTTTCCAATTATCGGACGCGTCCAGTACCAATAAAAAAGTTAACCATTGACTTCCCTCTTTTCCCTTAAAATGTGCCATCACCGTGGCCGAATGGTCTATAATAGAGATGTTTTGAAAGCTTACCTCGTAAGGTGTTCCGCCAATTTTCTTACTGGCAATAAGACCTACGTAAGCCTCTCTGGGGATAATGGACGTTTTATCGGGAGTGGGGTATCTATTTGCTATGACCCTAAATTCGGAATGGAGAATATGATCATAGGGCGTAGCATTGTTTTCCGCGCCTGCTTTGGCAAAAGTTTCAATAACAGATTTGATTTTGTCCTCCATGTTCGCTATGTTTTTTTGTGACCTGCACCCCGTTACTATGGCAAATAGCATAACCAATAGGGTAAGTGATGTTTTTTTCATTAGAATCCGTTTTATTTAGATGGTATAAAACTAGTTAAGCTGGATATGAAAAAATGTGATCGCAATCACAAAAACCCCTTACTTTCCCCTTATCCTACTTAATGTTTCCCGGGCAAGGCCTAGATAGGAGGCCAGGTTTATCAAGGGAACTTCACGTATGAACCCCGGTCTATATTTCTCGATATAACGATACTTCTCTTCCGGTTTCAAAGAAATTAGCATCGAAGAAATTTTAGTACGCTCATTTAGTATATGCTCTAGTATTTTTCTGCCCAAACGCTCAAAAGCAATTGAATCTTCATACAAGCCGATTAAAGCATCACGCTTAATGAAAAAACACTCGACATTTGTAATCGCAAATAGATTTTTTGTGGTGGGTGCCTGAGAAACAAGACTATCCAGTTCATTCGCAAAATCGGTCTTTAAAAAGAAGTTCTCATAGATTTTTTTACCATCGTTCAAGCGGTAAAGCCCCACCGTTCCTGAAAGAACAAAGCAAATCCCCTTATTATACTGTCCCGCTTTTAACAAGTAACCCTTTTTGGGGTATTGTCTAAATTCGCAAATATTGATAAACTTATAGAATTCAGCATCATCAAGAACATTGAACCTATTCAATGTATCCCTTAAAATTTGTTCTTGATTATTCATTCCCTTCTTTTCGTCCTTGAAGTATTATGCTTAAAATAAATATTTACATCCAGACTTCAACCTTTCTTTTAAAGTTATGGCTATAATTTGTTATATATTGGTTTAAATGGCGCTTACCAAAAAACCAATGAAGCATATGCGTTATATTGCTTTTAGCATTCAGGTGGTACATTAGCGACAATCGCACTACGGTGTATTTCAATTTGTTGATTTCGGATAAGTGAATTAATAGCACTATAGGCCTTACGTTATTGCTTATTAGCATCGGTTTAAAACAAATCCTAAAAATCTCATTGGAATTTTGATATCTTTTGTTCTCCACGCTGCCTATATGCCCACATTCGGATATGGCAATTACCAGAGCATTAAAAACTACTTTTAAACCCTTATCGACATGAAATTCGGAAGTATGGATTTTATGATTTTCCTGCACTTTCATGTATCGGATTTTACAACAATCATAATGAATAAATATAGGTAATGGAATGCACTATACATGTGACTACAATCACAAAATACACCCATGATGTACCTCTTGGATCTGCGCGTACTGAAACCCAATCCTCCATACCCAAGCAATTATGCCTGGAGGCATGGGCTTAAATTCCCTACTACAATTCATTATCATTTAATACCTTTAGGGCAAAGCGCTTAAATACCGGGGAAAATCCATCAACTTTTTCCGAACACCACTTCTATTTTTAGACCGAACCCATATCGTAAACCATGCTATGAAAAAGGATATTCCACAAATAGAATTTAAATCCGCATTAAAGGAGCATTTCGATTTTGAAATTATTTCAATTGAAAAAATCAAGGAAAATAAACTTCAATATCAGCACAACCCGGAATTGCCCCATCAGCTAAAATTTTATAATTTAATTTTCTTTACAAAAGGCAATGGAAAACATTTTGTTGATTTTAACTGGTACCCCGTTCAAAAAAACAGCCTGGTTTACCTAACCAAAGAACAGGTCAATGCTTTTGATTTTTCCAAAAATTTAGAGGGGTTTTGTGTGATTTTTACCGAAAAATATTTTGTAGGCTGTTTTTCTACTTTGCCCGAAAACTTCATATTTAGATTGTTCATCCCACAATTATTCTCGCCAATAGTGCAAATCCCGGAAGCATCGGACTTTGAGGATTATTTTGGATTACTTAGGAAGGAGTACGGCAAATCCAATGCATTTAACTACAAAACTATCATTGAATCACTTTTCGTTGTACTCATATCCAAAGCGGAACACATAAAACAAAACCAGACATTTCATATCAAAAACACAAAAAAGATAAGTCTCTTTCAAAAATTCACAACACTTATCGAGAAAAAGCTTTCTGAAAGCAGAAGTGCGGACTTTTATGCAAGGGAATTGGGCATTACCTACAAACACTTGAATACGACCTGCAAAGAATTACTACACAAAACGGCCAAAAACGTGATTGATGATTTCGTAATTCTTCAGGCAAAGCGAAGCTTGATCAACTCCTCTATAAAAAGTGCGCAATTAGCCTATAGATTAGGCTTTGAGGATCCTTCAAACTTTACCAAGTACTTTAAAAAAAATACAGGTATTACCCCAAAACAGTTTTTAAAATCCGCAAAAAACAAATAATGGTTCGACTTTAACCATTTTTATCTCGTCTTTCATCTTTCTTTAGGTGCTTACGAATTTCATCTTTGTTACCAACAAAATAGCACAAAATGAAACAAATAATCATAAGCCTGGTAATTGCTTTAATGGCCACTTCCTGTGGCAGGTCACAAAAAAATTTAAAAACGAAAAACGCAGAAAAAATGGAACCACAAAAAGAACTCAGTAATAAAGAAAAGGCCTCGGCCCTATTGATAAGTTTAGAGACCGGGGATACATCAACAATAGCCTATATTGATCCAACAAACTATAGGCAGCATAATCTTTCCGTAGCGGAT
>JBCBZE010000092.1:0-10681 GCA_039815505.1 Bacteroidota bacterium
ATACCAAAAAGCATCGATCTATTAAAAAGAAATTAGACAATTTGGAAGATGTTATCTCCTATGAGGAAGTAGTTCAATTTACAGATAGTATCATTACCCTTTATAACATGTCCGAGGAGGAGCAAAAGGCTTATTTTGAAGCATATATTGCCAAAATAAAACAAGCCGAGGAAGCAGCGGCAAAGGCCGAGGAGGAGCGTTTAAATGCGGGGATCGATGCTTTTGCACAAACGAAAGGGGGCAAGGCCAATAAGGGTAAATTTTATTTCTACAATATTACAAGTCTGGGCTATGGAAAAACCGATTTTAAAGCTAGATGGGGAGATCGCGAATTAGAGGATGATTGGCGTTGGTCCAACAAAAGTAAGGCATTACCTTCCGAAGCAACGGGAGAGCTTGTTTCCGGAACGGAAGGCTTGGATCAGGATGTCACGGAAGAGCAAAAGTATTCCTTGGATTTTTATATGGAACAAATACCCAAAGACGTAGCGGTTATTGATAGTTTGCAAACCGAGAAGAATTTTGCCAATTATCAACTTGGGCTTATTTACAAGGAAAAGTTTAAAGAGAATTTTTTGGCGGCCAATAAATTGAACGACGTTTTAAAATCAAATCCAGAGGAAAGGTTGGTATTGCCTTCAAAATATAATCTATACAAAATATATGAAGAGTTAGAGAGCCCATTGGCCAGTGGGGTTAAAGAGGATATCATAAAAAACCATCCAGATTCCAGATATGCGGAGATCTTATTGAATCCACAGGCGGTATTGGCCAATAGTTCCGATAGTCCTGATGCAAGATATGTTCAACTGTATAAAATGTATGAGGACCAAAAATATCTAAAAGTAATTACCGGGTCAGAGGAAAATATCAACAAATATACCGGTGATGAAATCGTCCCTAAGTTTGAAATGTTAAAAGCCAATGCCATCGGTAGGTTACAAGGTTTTGAGGCGTTTAAGGAAGCGTTGAATTTTGTGGCACTGAACTACCCTAATAACCCAGAAGGGAAAAAAGCACAAAAAATGGTAGCGGAACAGTTGCCCAAATTGGAGCCTAAGGAATTTTCTCCCGAAACGGGATCATCCGGCACGGGAAATTGGAAGGTGGTCTTTCCCTTTAAAATGATAGATAATGTCCAAGCATTGGAGCTTAAAGAGCTTTTGGAAAAATCCATTGTGGATTTAAAATACAAGAATATAGTTTCCAAGGATATTTATAATTTAGAAAACCAGTTTTTAGTGGTGCACGGATTTAAATCCAAGGATTTTGCATTGGGTTATGCCGAACTACTAAAAATTAACAAGGATTATAAGGTTGACAATGAGAATTTTGTAATTTTGTCATCCAACTATAAGACCATCCAAGTACACAAAAATTTGGAAGACTATAAAAAGGAAATCTTAACCCCAAAACCCTAGAACAAATGTTTTCAGACAACAAAAAACCACGAGTTATGACAGAATTAGGCGGACAACCCAACAGAATTGAGAAAAACACCAAGATTAAAGGAGATATCATTTCCGAAGCTGATTTTAGAATCGACGGAAAATTAGATGGTAATGTAAAAACCTCTGGTAAAGTGGTCATCGGAAAAGGAGGCTATATCCATGGAAAGGTAGAATGCGTAAATGCAGATATCGAAGGAAGTTTCAATGGTGAGCTTTTAGTGTCCGATCTACTTTCCTTAAAGGCTTCTGCAGTTATAGAGGGTACGGTGACCGTAACAAAATTGGCTGTTGAACCTGGAGCTACTTTTAACGCTTCGTGTTCCATGAAAGGCAAAGGCGGTTTATCTTCTTCTAGCAGTTCCACTGGTACATCTACCACTGGTAACAGTAGTTTTAACAAGCCTTTGAGTACTAGTAGCAATGGACCTGCAAAAGCATCCTAAGAAAAAGAATCAATTAAATTCGTACGCAAAATTTTCGGGTATGGCCATCCAAATGATCGTCATCATTTGTCTAGGCAGTTATGGTGGTCTAAAGTTAGATGAAAAATACCCCAATGCGTACCATCTTTTTACACTTAGCTGTTCCTTGGCTTCGATCGCTTTGGCCATGTACGTGGTAATTAAGCAAGTTTCTAGGGTTTCAAAAAAACAAAGTTCTACAGATGCTTAAGGAAATTGGCGTGTTTTTACTAAAACTTACAGGCTTTTCAGTCTTACTTCTTGCCGTTCATTATTATGTTTTATTACAATTCTTTTCCGGAGAACTTTATTTTCCCATATGGGCTATCTATTGCTTCAATGCCGTATTGGTCATAGGAGTTTATGTTGTTTTAAGGGCCTATTCCAAAAAACAATTTGGGAATATGTTCAAATTGTTTTTGATCACAACTTTGGTAAAGATGGTCTTGGTCATCCTCTTTTTATTGCCACTTTTTCTTAAAAAATCGCAGTATACACAAGTTGAGGTCTTTAATTTTTTCATTGCTTATTTTCTGTTCTTGATATTCGAAACAATAGCTCTAAAAACTTTTCTTCAAAAAACATAAATAAACAAAAAAATATAGTTTGCCAATTGATTTAATGTATGTACATTTGCAGCGAATTTTTCAGAGGGGTTTTAAATCAAAATTTCAATGCAGGTCAGGACATTCAGAGGATTTTTCAGCATTTTATTCTTATTGGTTTTCAGCATAAGTTTTGCATCTTCGGCATCATCTGGTTCGGAAGATAAACCGTTCAATACCAAAGAACTTATCTTTCATCATATTACCGATAGTCATGGATTTCATGTGGCAGGTCATTTTTCAGTTCCACTTCCTGTTATACTTTGGACAAAAAACGGGTTGGTAACCTTTATGTCCAGCGAATTTCATCACGATGTGGAAGGGAAGACCATAGTTGAGAAAAACGGGCTGAAGTTTGTGAACGTACATGAAAAAATCTATCAACTGAACCCAGGGGCATCTTCGGTCACCATGGATGCCGAGGGGCATCCAGAAAATGCGGTAAGACCTTTGGATTTTTCCATAACCAAGAATGTGTTCTCCATGTTCTTGTCCATCATTGTGATATTATTGCTGTTTATGACGGCGGCGCGGTCCTATAAAAAGTCTGCCTCCAACATGCCTAGCGGTATAGGTAAGTTTTTGGAGCCTATTATCGTTTTTATTCGTGATGAGGTGGCCATACCCAATATAGGGGAGAAGAAGCACCATAGATATATGCCCTTTTTATTGACTTTGTTTTTCTTTATCTGGATCAATAACATTTTTGGGCTTATCCCTTTTTTCCCTTTTAGCAGTAACCTAAGTGGGAATATAGCATTTACCATGACTTTGGCGGTAATAACGTTCGTTATTACGTTGTTCAGCAGTAAAAAATATTATTGGAAGCATATGTTGTGGATGCCAGGCCTGCCTATTCCCATGAAAATATTCTTGGCGCCTATAGAAATTATAGGCATGTTCGTGAAACCCATAGCATTGATGATACGTTTGTTCGCTAACATTACTGCGGGGCACGTCATCGTGTTGAGTTTAATATCATTGATATTTATTTTAAATACCGTATGGGTAGCACCGGTCTCCGTATTGTTCACCATTTTTATTAGTGTGATAGAAGTACTGGTGGTAGCTATCCAAGCCTACATATTTACTATGTTGTCGGCATTGTATTTTGGACAGGCATTAGAAGAGGAACATTAATTAATTTTTTAAATACTTTAAACTATGAGTTTAGCATTATTACAAGCCGCAGAAGGTGTTGATTACGGTGCATTTGCTGCAATTGGAGCAGGATTGGCCGCGATTGGTGGTGGAATCGGTGTTGGTAAAATTGGTGGGGCCGCTATGGAAGCCATGGCACGTCAACCAGAAATGCAGGGAAAACTACAGGGTGCCGCAATTGTATTGATTGCCTTTATCGAGGCGGTTGCACTTTTCGCGGTAGTTGTGTCTTTCTTGGCTACCTAAAACTTAATTTAAGGTGCAGCGGTTGGCTGCACCTTAAATTTATTTAAAGTAAAAAAATAAAAAATATGGAATTAGTTACACCGGAAATCGGACTTATATTTTGGACCACACTTTCTTTTTTGGTCTTGCTTTTTGTTTTGCGAAAGTTTGCATGGAAGCCCATTCTTAAATCTGTAAACGATAGGGAAAGCTCTATAAAAGATGCGTTGGCGGAAGCAGAAAATGCGCGTAAGGAAATGCAGAATCTGCAGGCCGACAATGAGCGTATTCTAAAAGAAGCCCGTGCAGAAAGGGAAGCTATGCTCAAAGATGCAAGGGATATGAAGAACAAAATTGTTTCCGATGCAAAGGAACAGGCGCAGTCCGAAGCGGATAAAATGATAAAACAAGCCCAAGAGGCTATTGAAAGTGAGAAGAAAGCAGCGGTAGCCGATATTAAAAATCAGGTGGCCGATCTTTCCGTAGAAATCGCTGAAAAGGTAATTAAGGAACAATTGACCGACAAGAACAAGCAATTGAAGCTTGTGGAAAACATGTTGGGCGATATTAAGTTAAACTAAGGACGTTTATGAACGATTCTAGAGCGGCCATACGCTATGCCAAGGCTACCTTGGACCTTTCTTTGGAACACAAGGCCACGGATACGGTCGAGAAAGACATGCGTCTTGTACTTAACACTATTTCCGAAAACAAAGAGCTTCAGGACATGTTATCCAGTCCTGTAATAAAGGGAAGTCTTAAGTTAGAAGCTTTGTCCCTGGTATTCAAGGGGTGCCATACCATTACAGAAGGCTTAATTTCAACTTTGGCGGGGAATAAAAGAATTCCACTTTTGAAAGAAGTAGCACTTAAGTATATTGTCCTAAACGAGCAGCTAAAGGGAGAAAATATTGCCTACGTCACCACCGCGGTGCCTATGACCCCTGATTTGGAAAAAAGCGTACTTAAAAAGGTAAATGAAATTACTGGAAATAAAGTTACATTGGAGAATAAAGTGGACGAGAGTATTATAGGTGGTTTTGTCCTTCGTGTAGGAGATTTGCAATACGATGCAAGTATCGCCAACAAATTGAATAGTTTAAAAAGAGAGTTTACAAATACATTATAATAATATATTCGGATAAAAGGGCAGTAGCACGATATCCAAAATTTTATATCTAGAAAAATGGCAGGAGTAAAAGCCGCTGAGGTATCAGCAATATTAAAAAAACAATTATCGGGATTTGAAGCTACGGCCTCTCTTGATGAAGTAGGAACGGTATTACAGGTGGGTGATGGTATCGCCAGGGTCTATGGCCTATCTAACGCACAATATGGTGAATTGGTAGAGTTTGATGGTGGTTTGGAAGGAATCGTTCTTAACTTGGAAGAAGATAATGTGGGTGTGGTTTTGTTAGGGCCTTCCAAAGAAGTTAAGGAAGGGGCCACGGTTAAGCGTACACAGCGTATTGCCTCCATAAACGTTGGTGAAGGAATTGTTGGTCGTGTCGTGGATACCTTAGGAAATCCTATCGACGGAAAGGGCGCAATTTCTGGGGAGGTATACGAGATGCCTTTGGAGCGTAAAGCTCCCGGTGTTATCTTTCGTGAACCAGTAACGGAGCCATTGCAGACAGGAATTAAATCCATAGATGCTATGATTCCTGTAGGAAGAGGTCAGCGCGAGTTGGTTATTGGTGACCGTCAGACCGGAAAAACGACAGTTTGTATCGATACCATTCTCAACCAAAAAGAATTTTATGATGCTGGTGAACCCGTATACTGTATCTATGTTGCTATCGGGCAGAAAGCATCTACGGTTGCCGGTATTGCAAAAATATTGGAAGACAAAGGAGCATTGGCCTATACGACCATTGTTGCTGCCAATGCTTCCGACCCTGCACCTATGCAAGTATATGCTCCATTTGCCGGAGCTGCTATTGGTGAATATTTTAGGGATACGGGTAGACCTGCCTTAATTATATATGATGATTTATCCAAACAAGCGGTAGCTTATCGGGAGGTTTCCTTGTTATTAAGAAGACCACCGGGACGTGAAGCCTATCCAGGAGATGTATTCTATTTGCACTCCAGATTGTTGGAACGTGCGGCCAAGGTAATTGCGGATGATAGTATTGCCAAGGATATGAACGATTTGCCCGAACCATTGAAACCTATGGTAAAAGGAGGAGGCTCCTTAACGGCCCTGCCCATTATTGAAACACAAGCGGGTGATGTATCCGCTTATATCCCTACTAACGTAATTTCTATTACAGACGGTCAGATATTCTTGGAGCAAGATTTGTTCAATCAAGGTGTTCGCCCAGCGATTAATGTAGGTATATCGGTATCTAGGGTTGGGGGTTCTGCACAGATCAAGTCGATGAAAAAAGTGGCAGGAACACTTAAATTAGATCAGGCTCAATTCCGTGAATTGGAGGCTTTTGCCAAGTTCGGATCCGATTTGGATGCAGCTACCTTGAACGTTATTGAAAAAGGACGTAGAAATGTTGAAATCTTAAAACAGGCCCAGAACGATCCTTTTACCGTAGAAGACCAAGTGGCTATCATTTATGCAGGTTCTAAAAACCTGTTACGAGATGTGCCGGTTGAAAAAGTAAAGGAATTTGAAAGGGATTTTATTGAGTTCATGAATACCAAGCATAGAGGGGTTTTGGATACTTTGAAGGCTGGTAAATTAACAGATGAGGTTACAGATACCTTAACAGCTGTCTGTAAAGATTTGGCTTCTAAATATAATTAAGGGTTTATAGTTATGAGTAAATTGGATGGGCTTACCCTGTGGGATTAACGGTTTCCAATTTGCTTGTGATGCAAAATATGTAGATAAGTGTGAAGAATTAATTTTAATTTTGATTGCAATGATTAAAACTCATATCTCTTCACTCATGATTCTTAACTAGAAAAATGGCAAACTTAAAAGAAATACGAAATAGGATAGCATCGGTATCTTCTACCATGCAGATAACCAGTGCCATGAAAATGGTATCTGCCGCCAAGTTGAAGAAAGCCCAAGATGCTATTACCGCTATGCGTCCTTATGCAGATAAGCTTACCGAGTTATTGCAGAGCTTAAGTGCAAGTTTGGATGCGGATTCCGGAAGTAAGTTTTCAGATAATCGGGAGGTTCGTAAAGTACTGGTAGTTGCCATAACCTCCAATCGCGGGCTATGTGGTGCCTTTAACACCAATATTATCAAGCAAGGGCTGGAGCTGACAAACGAGGTGTATACCGATAAACAAGTGGATTTTCTTTGTATAGGTAAAAAAGCCAATGACATTTTAGGGAAGAAGCATAATGTTATAGCGAACCACAGTGCTGTTTTTGATGAGTTGACATTCGATAATGTAGCGCTTGTTGCCGAAGAACTAATGAGTCTATTTGTAGATGGCACATATGATAAGATAGAGATTGTATACAATAAGTTCAAAAATGCCGCTACCCAAATCGTAATGACGGAGCAATTTTTACCCATTGTACCTGTTGAAGGAAAAACGGAATCAAATACGGACTATATTTTTGAACCTTCCAAGTCCGAAATTGTAGAACAGTTGATTCCTAAATCCTTAAAGACACAATTGTTTAAATCGGTAAGAGACTCTTTTGCCAGTGAGCACGGTGCTCGGATGACGGCCATGCACAAGGCTACGGATAATGCAACGGAATTAAGAGATCAGTTAAAATTAACGTATAATAAGGCAAGACAAGCGGCCATCACTAATGAGATTTTAGAAATTGTTGGTGGTGCGGAGGCCTTGAACAACTAAGGTTCTGTAATCTTACGTATGTAAAGAACAAAAAATCCACAGTCATGTGGATTTTTTGTTTTAACAACATGAAGTTTTTAGCCCTAATGATTGCCTTTTTTCTTATTTAAAGGGGAATCAATATTGTTTTTCTCGTGCAAATCAATATAATACTGGTCCAATTCCTCCGAATCCTTGTATTGTACCCGCAGGTCCGCTAGTTTACTTTTTAATTCGGCAACAACATCGGCATAGGCCGGATCTTCATAAACATTATTCATTTCGTTGGGATCCTTTTTACGATCATAGAGCTCCCACTCATCTATATCATGGTAAAAATGAGCCAATTTGTAATCAATGGTAACGATACCGTAATGCCTTTTCACTTGATGTACCGCGGGGTATTCGTAATAATGATAATATACGGCATCCCTGTTCCAATCCCCATTTTTACCAGTCAATAGGGGCATCAAGCTTTCACCTTGCATGTCCTCAGGAGCCTTAATTTGGGCCGCTTCCAGAAAAGTTTGGGCAAAATCAAGGTTTTGTACCATTTGCTCATTGGTAATACCTGCTTTTATTTCATTGGGCCATCTAACCAATAAAGGCGTCTTAAAAGATTCATCATAAATAAAACGTTTATCGAACCAACCGTGTTCCCCTAAGTAAAAACCTTGATCGGAAGTGTAAACGACCATAGTATTATCCGCAAGTTGACTTTCGTCCAAATAATCCAGTACCCTTCCTACATTATCGTCTACAGATGAAATGCAGGCCAAATAATCTTGCATATAACGTTGGTACTTCCAACGCATTTTTTCTTCAGTGGTCATCGACGGCCAGTTTTTCTTAAAATCTTGATTAATGGAGTCCAAAATTGGATCATATAAGGCCTTTTGAGATTCATCGGCACGCCCATAAGGCCCATAAAAGCCATTGTCATACTCTCTCACTTTAGGTTCTAAATTAGGCATGGAGGCCGTAGTTTCCGGTCGAATTTTACTGTCATGATTGTACATCATATCATATAACAAGTTCATCTCAGCGGTTTTCGCTGCGGTACCCCTGTTTTCATAGGTGTCGAAAAGTGATGCAGGCTCTGGAAATTTCTTATGGGCGAATTCTTTGAATTTTTCCGGACTTGGCCACCATGGACGATGTGGGGCCTTATGCAAATACATCAACATAAAAGGTTTTTCAGGATCTCTTTTTTTATCTATCCAATCGATGGTCAGGTCGGTTATGATATCCGTGACATAACCCTTAATTGTAGTCGTATCGCCCGTGGTAGTTATAAAATCAGGGTTAATATAAAATCCCTGACCTGGCAAAATCATAAATTCGTCCACACCTTTTGGATTATTCCCAAAATGCAGTTTTCCAAACATAGCGGTCTGATAACCTGCGTTTTGAAAAAGTTGTGGAAAGGTAATCTGGGTAGAATCAAAAGGCATTTGATTGTCTATCTTTCCATTGATATGGGTGTGCTTGCCCGTAAGTATGGTAGCTCGCGAAGGGGCACATATGGAATTGGAAACACAAGCGTTGGTAAATGTAATCCCACCCTTGGCAATCCTATCGATATTAGGTGTCACGATAAGCTTATCGCTATAAGCGCTTATGGCTTGATAAGCATGGTCATCGGACATAATAAAAATGATGTTCGGCTTTTCCTTGACCACAAGTTGTTTTTCTTTTTTTTCCGCACAAGAGAAAATGCTTAGGAAAGTGGAGAAAATCACAAGTCGTCCGGTAATGGTTTTCATGAGAGGATTATTTGATTATCCTAAAGTTACTAAAAATGAACGCTCCTTTTTGTGGGATTTTACTTCTGAATACTTTGATAGGAAAATATATTGAAGTTTTTATGTAACATTTTTAAAGAATTGTATCAAAAGGTAAAATCATATTAAAATAAGATGACATGAATACACTGAAAAGTACATTATTAATCGTATTGTTAAGCTTTTGTATTGCCAGTAAGGCGCAAAACGAACCTTTTGAAGTAAAAGTAATGGGGGAGGGCCAACCCATATTGTTGTTCCCGGGATTTACCTGTACCGGGGATGTGTGGAAAGAAACGGTAGAGGAGATTTCCCAAAATTATCAATGCCATGTATTTACATTTGCGGGTTTTGGGGGGTTAGCTCCTATAGAGAAACCCTGGCTACCGAAAATCAAGCAAGGGGTTATAGACTATGTTTCCGAGAACAAACTCATTGACCCTATAGTGGTAGGTCATAGTCTAGGGGGAACTTTAGGGTTATGGCTGGCCTCTGAGGAAAATAGTCTCTTTGCCAAAATAATTGTGGTGGATGCCTTACCCTCCACAGGAGCGTTAATGATACCCAACTTTAAAAGTGAAAATATGGTGTATGATTCCCCGTATAACAAACAAATGCTTGCTATGGAAGATGATACGTTTAAGCAAACAGCCACCCAGATGGCTTCTTTTATGACGCTTACGGAGGAAAAAAGACCACAATTGATCGATTGGATCTTACAATCAGATCGTGAAACCTATGTCTATGGTTATACGGACTTGTTAAAGTTAGATTTAAGAGAGGACATTTCTAAAATCACAAGCCCGGTTACTATTTTAGCAGCGACATATCCATATGGTATGGAAGGGGCAAAACAAACATATACGATGCAGTATAAAAATTTAAAATCCTATGATATAGATTATGCGGAAGGTTCGGCACATTTTATTATGTACGACAGGCCAGAGTGGTTTTTAAATAAGATCAAAGAGGAATTAAGCCAATAAATGAAGGAGCTCAAGTCTTTTTTTGAAGAAGTGTATCGTTCCAATTATCCAAAAGTGGTACGCCTTTGTACGGGCTACTTGAACGGAGATGGGGACATCGCCAAAGATGTGGCACAGGAAGTATTTGTCAAAGTTTGGCAACATCTTGAATCTTTTCGTGAGGAGTCCAGTATTTCCACGTGGATTTATCGAATCTCGGTCAACACTTGTCTTTTACATATAAGAGATAACAAAAAGAAG
>JBCBZE010000159.1:0-7722 GCA_039815505.1 Bacteroidota bacterium
CAACCTCCTTGGATGAAAGTGTTGTTGCCGAACTACTCTTAAATAAAAATGACAAGGACTTTCCGGATGTTGCCATGGTTATCACGGATGTGGAAAACCTAAAACGCAATCTGCTTCTCTTTACACAGATCAAAGATCTGAAAATACCCACCATTTTGGTAGTCAATATGGCGGATAGAATGTCCAGAAAAGGAATCTCTTTGGATATCCCACAACTGGAAGAAAAGCTGAACACTAAAATTGCCTTGATAAGCACCAGAAAGGGAAATGGGGTTGGAAAAATCAAGGAATTGATAATCGATTATAAAAACTTGTCCGTAGCTCCAAATTTAGATACGACCCGTATCGCCCCCGATTATTTTGAGCGGTTAAAGCGAACCTTCCCCAAAGAGGATTTGTACAAGCTCTGGTTGGTCATTACCCAAGATGTCAACTTCACCTCCATCGAAAAAAAACGGTTCCAGAATACCACAGGTTTAACTACCAAATCCAAATCGGAGCTAAAACGACTTCAACAAAAGGAAACCATTTTACGATATAAGTTCATCAACGATACCTTAAAGGAAACCTATACGGTAGATATAAATGCGGCCAAGGGGTTTAGGGCCAGTCTCGATAAGGTGCTTACCCATAAAATTTTTGGCTATTTAATTTTCTTTTTGATTCTGCTCATCATATTTCAGGCCATCTACGATTGGAGCAGTTACCCGATGGATTTTATAGATGAATCCTTTGCCGCGGCCGGCGAATGGATAAAAAACAATTTACCTCCGGGTGTACTTACGGACTTGATTGCCGAAGGTATTCTTGCGGGTATCGGTGGCATTGTTATTTTTATTCCGCAGATTGCATTTCTATTTCTATTTATTGCGCTCTTGGAAGAAACAGGCTATATGAGCAGGGTGGTGTTTTTAATGGATAGGTTAATGCGCCCTTTTGGTTTAAGCGGTAAAAGCGTGGTTCCCTTAATCTCGGGTACGGCCTGTGCCATACCCGCAGTGATGGCTACTAGAACCATAGAAAATTGGAAAGAACGGTTAATTACGATCTTGGTAACCCCTTTCACCACATGTTCCGCACGCCTACCCGTTTATCTCATTATTATTGCCTTGGTAATACCGGAGGGCCGTTTTTTGGGTCTTAGCTATCAGGCTTTGACCCTTATGCTGCTTTACCTTATAGGTTTTGGTATGGCCATATTGTCCGCTATGGTGCTGAACAAAATCTTACAAATAAGGAGTAGGTCATTTTTTGTAGTTGAAATGCCCAATTACAAACTTCCTTTGCTCAAAAATGTAGCTTATACCGTTTTGGAAAAGACCAAAAGTTTTGTGTATGGAGCGGGGAAAATTATTCTGGCCATATCCATAATCCTATGGTTTTTGGGTTCTAACGGATATTCCGAAGAGTTTAAAAATGCGGAAACCATTGTGAAAAATCGCGTAGCGACCAATGGATTTTCGCCCTATAGTGAAGCTTACATTAAAAATAAGCTGGATATGTACCGCAGAAGCACTCCCATAAGTATTATTGATCAGGACAATGCCCTTGGCCTTAGGGCCTTCCAGGATTCAATACGGATAAAAACCGCACGTCTTCAGGCCATTTCGGAAAAGCAGGAAATTGCCAGTTATAAATTGGAACATTCCTATATTGGTTATGCGGGCAAAGCCATTGAACCTATTGTAAAACCTTTAGGTTATGACTGGAAAATTGGGATAGCCGTCATTACCTCTTTTGCCGCTAGAGAAGTTTTTGTGGGAACTTTGGCAACCATATACAGCGTGGGCAGCGATGAGGAAGAAACCATCAAGAATAGAATGGCTGCGGAAATAACGATTGATAAAAGGCCCTTGTTTAATCTAGCCTCAGGTATTTCCCTTCTACTATTTTACGCCTTTGCGATGCAATGTATGAGTACGCTGGCCATTGTCAAAAGAGAAACAAATAGTTGGAAATGGCCAACTTTGCAGTTAGTTTTTATGAGCGGTTTTGCGTATATTGTAGCTTTGATGGCATATCAAATCCTTAAGTAACATGAGTTATCTACAACCTATATTGGCTTATCTTATTGTTGCCCTTGCGGCAGGTTATATCCTGCGAAAATTCTTCTTGCCAAAATCGCTCTTTGTATCCAAAAAGAAAGGTATTAAGGCCTGTGGTCATGAAGATTGTGGTTGTCATTAACCAAGGTATTCCCTCTTTTACTTCCTCACATATTTACACATTATTCATAAAGTTTTTGGTTTGGGTGTAACCTTTTATACATTTCTGGTTATATACTTATGAACACCAATTAAAAAACTCTTTTGAAAGAGCCCACGGACGAAAATTTAATGTTGAAGGTTGCCAACGGAGACCTAGATCTATTAAAGATTCTTTTTGAAAGACATCATATACACGTCTGCAACTTTTTATATAAGATGTGCGGGGACAAAATGTTGAGCGAGGATTTAACCCAAGACGTTTTTTATAAGGTTATGAAATATAGAACTTCCTATAACAGCGGCAGATTTGTTGCATGGTTGTTTACCATAGCCAGAAATAGTCTGAATACGCATTTTAGCAGAGTTAAAGAGCATCATGAGAACATTGATGTTGTAGGCTATAAATTAATGGAAGAGCGGGAAGAGAAGAACGAGGACCACTCTCATTTGCAAAAAGCATTGGATCAGCTTGGGGCTTCCGATAAAGAATTATTGGTTTTAAACCGATTTCAGGAAATAAAATACCAAGAACTGGCAGAAATCGTGGGTAGCACACCCGGAGCGGTAAAAACAAAGGTAAGTAGGGCATTAAAGAAGTTAAGGCTTATTTATTTTGAAAATATCTAATCATGAATAAAGACGATATTATAGCATTACTTCCAGAGTATCTGGACAACACACTGGATGAAGTAATGCGAAAGAAGGTAGAGCGTCATTTAAAGGAATGCGCGTCATGTTCCAAAGCATTGGAAGAACTTAAAACGCTTTTCAAGGCTTTTGAGCAAGAGGAACGCTGTATTCCATCCGATAGGGTGAGGACCAATTTTTATGAAGTATTGGAACGCGAAAAACAGTTAGCGTCCAAGGTGGTCAATTTTACTCCATCTGTAAGGAAAAAATGGAGGGGGCTTTTGTTAAAAGTAGCTGCAAGCATTGCCTTATTGATAGGTTCGTTTTTGGCGGGAAAACAGTTTCAAAAACAAAAGTCGGGTAAGGAAATAGCGCAACTTACGGATGAAAGTATTAAAATAACCCAGACTGCCATGCTATCGCTCATGGAAAATCAATCGGCCAGTAGACGTATACAGGGTGTACATTTTATCGATGAGATCACCGACCCCGATGAAGCCATTGTAAGGGCTTTGGCCAATAGGATGTTACATGACGATAATACCAACGTTAGGTTAACCGCTGTTGAGGCCCTTGGTAAGTTTACAACGTCCGAAATCGTGAAAAATGCGTTCATTACCGCATTGCAAACCGAAAAAGATCCCAGTATACAGATCTCATTGATCCACACCCTGGTCAAAATACAAGAGAAAAAAGCTATAAAACCCCTGCAAAGACTTTTACAACAGGAAGAGACGCAGCCCTTTGTAAAACAACAAATTGAATCATTATTACCACATATTATATAAACATCAAAAAACAAATGGTCATGAAACAGTCAGTATTTATTTTTTTACTATGCATTGGTCTTACAACAAGCAGAGCACAAGAAGATTACACCAAATCCCTGGAGGGCATTAAATGGGTGAAAGTGGAATCAAAAGCGGACATTACCGTAAAAACCCATGATAAGGATCAACTTTTGATCAATGCGGGCAATATGAAAAAAACTCCGGAAAGGGCCAAAGGATTGAAGCTTGTGAACGGGGATGGGTCGGACAATACCAATGTAGGATTCTATGTAGTGGAAGATGGAAACAATTTGATCGTTAAAAATCTTAGACGGACCGAAAGGGCAGAAATATATTTACCCAAGGACCAAAATATTTCGATCAAGACTACTTGGAAGGGCGATATTGAAATTTATGGATTCACCGGCGAAATAGAAGCCAGTGCCCAAATAAATGGAAGTGTGACCATCAAGGATGTTATGGGGCCGATCACCGCGGATGCACTTAATGGGGAATTGGAGGTTACTTTCGCCAAAGTTACGCAGGGTTTTCCCATTTCACTATATACCACAAATGGCGTATTGGATGTTACAATGCCCGAAAATACCCCTGCAAATCTCTCGCTAAGTTCCATCAATGGGGAAATCTATACCAATTTTGATATTAGTGCTCCCAATAAAAATGGTCTTAAGTCTATCTCCAGTAGAAAGGTCAAAGGCGCTATTAACAATGGCGGGGTGGATATTCAGTTAAAATCTACCAACGGAAACATTTATTTAAGAAAACAGTAATCAAAAAAGGACGATCATGAAAAATTTAAGCATTCTAGTATGGGTAAGCCTCATCAGCTTCAATGTAAACGCACAAAAAATAATTGAAAAAACCCTTGGTCACAAAGATCAGATCATCAACGTTGAACTAAAATTTGCATCAGATATCAAGGTAAAAACATGGGACAGGTCAACCGTATATTTTAAAGCGGATATTTGGACAGAAGACAGTAAGTATCAAGATTTTTACACTTTGGACATAGATGAAACAGACACCAAAATAAGTATTGTTTCGAACGCCAAACCTCTTTTTAAAGAACTTCAAGAGGAATGGAACCGTAACCATCCCAACAAAAAAAAGCGCTATTATAATACGGGAAACCAGTATGAGTTCAATTATGTGCTGTATGTGCCAAAAAACAGCAATTTTACCGTAAGCAGTATAAATGGCAGTTTAACATCGGAAGTTATTGAAGGTGACTTTACCGCAGACCTTATCAATGGGGATATTGATATAAAAAAATATGCGGGAACCTTAGATCTAAAAACGATAAACGGCGAAATAGACCTTAAAATAAGTAATACTAGCTTAGTTGCAGAGACTATTCATGGCAATATCTATGCGGATGAAAAATTAAGTTTTAAGGCAACCAATCGTCATGTAGGTCAGAAGGTAGAAGGCAGTTTTAATAATGCCGACCATACCTTGCGTCTAAACACCATTAATGGTAATATGTATTTAAGACTTTGATGCTATGTTCGGAAGGGCATGGATATTGGGAGGAAAAGTATCTATGAACAAAGCTGAATATGTTACCTATAGCTAAACGAACTCCATAACAAAAGAATACCCCAAAAGACCCCATCCTATAACCAATAGCAATCCTCCAATGGGAGTTATCGGACCCAAAAATTTAAGCTTTTCCCCTTTCGAAGCACTTAAACAAAGGGCATAAATACTAAAAGAAAATAGAAATGTTCCCAAGATAAAACAATAGACAATGTATGTTTCCAATGGTGTGGTAAAACCAAAGTTAAACCCTAGGACGATAAGCAAAATTGCATGGTACATTTGATATTTAACGCCAGTCTCAAAGCTCTTAAGCTGTTCTTCGGTAAACGATTTTTTAAGGGCATGGGCGCCAAAAGCACCAAAAACCACGGCTAACAGACCATATAAAGCACCCATAAGGGGAACCAATAGAATCATAACTTCATATTTTCCTTAAATATAGATATTCTTCACGGTACTTAAGATAGCTACTAATTATTACAAACATTATATGGTGGTTTGTCCACAAAATCTTTCTTTGAACATCTTGGTGAAAATCAATAAAAAACCCATCGGCCTATGACCGATGGGTTTTATCATTTTAATATGATGTTGTTATACTTGAACCATTCCCCCATCTACTTGTATCTCATGCCCTGTGATAAAACTGGATTCGGAACTGGCCAAAAAGAGTACGGTGGCGGCAATCTCTCTTGGTTCTCCAAAACGACTCATGGGCACTTGTGACAAAATTTGTCCGGCCATAGCCTCTTGTTGTTCTGGCGGCACACCCGCTTCATTAAAAAAGTTGGTGCCTATAGGACCCGGGCTAACCGAATTTACCCTTATGTTTCTATCCTTAAGTTCATTGGCAAAACTTTTATTAAGATACTTAACAGCACTTTTCGCAGCTCCATATACACTGGCCCCCGGCATGGCGATATCGGTAACTATACTGGTATTAAAAATTATAGATCCGCCATCATTTACCAATGGGGCTAATTGCTGTACCGTAAAATACCCTCCCTTGACCAAAGTGTTGAATTGGCTATCAAATTCTTCTTCGGTCGTTTCGCTCAACGAGTTAAATTTTCCAAAGCCCGCATTGACAAAAAGAACATCAATTTTATCGGTCAGCTTGGAAACTTCGGCATTCAAATTCCATAAATCCGATGTTTTTCCCGCATCGCTTACAATACCTTTTGCATTTGCACCAAGTGCCGCGATGGTTTGGTCTAAATTAGCTTGCTTTCTACTTGTGATGATTACTGAGGCGCCCTCTTTAATAAAAGCTTCGGCAGTAGCTAACCCTATACCACTGGTACCCCCAGTTATTACGATTGTTTTTCCGTGAAATCTACTCATTTCCTTTGTTTTTCATACTTCCTCGAAGGCGGAAGTCGGTTTATAGATATGTGCAACTCCTTCGCGTTACATTTTGAAATAATCATTTCAAAAAAGATAAAAAAAATTTACTTTATAAAATCTATGGTACTATCAATAATTCGTTGAAGTATCCTTTGGTCCTTTACTAAAATTCCTGTCATCCGAAATCCTTGAAAAGCATTAAATACGTAATACGCGTATTCCTCACTGGATTGCTTTTTATTAATAACACCTTTTTCCTGTCCATCGTGTATCAAGTTTTGAAAAGCGGACAAGGTTTGTTCCTGGGTGTTGAGCAACCAGTTTTTAATATTTGCATCCTGATTTCCCATTTCGGCCTTGCAATTCATGGAAAAACAGCCTTTTTGTTCCCTATCTTGAAGCATTTCGGGCATGAAACCTTCAAAAATCCGCTGTATGGCCTCCAAGGGATTTGTGGCTTTCAAAAGTGCTTTCTGAAACAGTATATTGCTTTTTTTTTGGTAATGTTTTAAAGTGGATCGATATAGTTCCAGTTTGGACCCAAAGGAATTATAAATACTAGATCGGTTAAGTCCGGTAGCATCTACCAAATCCTGCATGGATGTACCATTATAGCCTTTTGCCCAAAAAACATTAGTGGCTTGCTGTAATACTTGTTCTTTATCAAATTCTTCCAAACGGGGCATTTCCAATTCTTTTGATCAAATATATATTGAAATTATCGTTTCAAAAAAAATTTAACATAACTTTGATATAACATCCTTGATAACAAAAATTTAATTTTTGGAAAACGGTTCTACAAAGTCAATTGTATCTGTTTGTCCGAAACGACTTCAAAACTACACTCCTTAAAGCTGGGAGGTCCAAACAATTTCATTTTCGCGTTTGAGAAGGCAATGTCCTCCTTGGGGATTCCCATCCAATTGGTATCCAACTCATCGTTTCCATTAACATCATGGAATACCGCTACAGCATATCTGCCACTTGGCAAATCGTCAATAATGACCTCTGTCGTTCCCTTATTGGCTTTAACACTATTGCTCTTAAATACTTTTTCGAATTTCAAAAACCCTTCCGATTCATTGTATATAGCGACACTGACTTTCCCTGAAGAGCAATTTACTTTGTTCACTTGTATGGATAATTTATTTTGTGATAACCCTAAGAAAGGAAGCAGCAGAACGACAAACAATAGTTTTTTCATG
>JBCBZE010000113.1:0-9217 GCA_039815505.1 Bacteroidota bacterium
CGCTTCATTATGTACCATCCAAGGGCAAAAGCTATAATCCAAAGCAGGTTGTAGTATTTTATTTGTAACACCCCTATTTTGAAAAGTGTTTCATTGGGGTTCCAGGTAAAGCCTAAAAAAAACATTCGCTATTGTTTTAACAGGGCTAAGATAAGTAAATAGTGTGTTAGTAATGGGTATTTAATTATGAGTATTTAGAATTTATCGTGTAGATTTTAAACGTCCCTACCAGATTATATTCAAGGAACCGGGTCATAACCTTTTCCTCCCCATGGATTACAGCTAAATATGCGTTTAATGGAAAGCCATCCTCCTTTGAACAGGCCGTGTTTTCGTAAGGCTTCCAACGTGTATTGTGAACAGGTAGGAGAGTATCTACAGGTAGCGGGCGTATATGGTGAAATAAGTAATTGATAAGCCTTTACCAATAAAACGAAAGGGAATATCAATATTTTTTTCATTGATTGCTTTTTTAACTTACCGAGAACGTGGTTCCTTCTTTGCCATCTTTTAATTGAATGCCCATGGCGGACAATTGATCTCGTATCTTGTCCGAAGTGGCAAAGTCCCTGTTAGCGCGTGCTTCGTTTCGCAATTGAATCAATAAATTCACTACATCCGACAGCTTATCGGTACCGGATTCGGAGGTTTTTTTTGCTTCTAATCCCAATACATCAAAAGCGAATTCATGCATTGTCTTTTGCAATAACTTTTTATCGTTGGCAGTTATGCTGCCATTTCCTTCTTTAACCAGATTGGTGTGTTTTACCGCTTCAAATAGATGGGCTATAAGAATGGGTGTGTTAAAATCATCGTTCATGGCATCATAACACTTTTGACGCCATTCACCAATGTCAAAATTGGAATTATCACTGGTTGCCAAACCTTCAATGCTTTCCATGGAATCCATTAGTTTGGAATAGCCTTTTTCCGAAGCCAATAACGCATCATTACTAAGGTCCAAGATACTGGTATAATGGGCCTGCATCATAAAGAAACGTACTACGGAGGGAGAAAATGGTTTACTAAGTATGTTATTCTCGCCGGAGAATATTTCTAAAGGTAAAATATTATTGCCCGTAGACTTGGCCATCTTTTTGCCATTTAACGTAAGCATGTTTGCGTGTAGCCAATACTTTACGGGAGATTGTCCATTACTTGCTTCCGCTTGGGCTATTTCACATTCATGATGAGGGAATTTAAGGTCCATTCCGCCACCATGAATATCAAAGGTCTCGCCCAGATACTTGGTACTCATAGCCGTACATTCCAAATGCCATCCGGGAAAACCATCTCCCCAAGGTGATGGCCAGCGCATAATATGTTGGGGTTCTGCCTTTTTCCAAAGTGCAAAATCCTGGGGGTTCTTTTTTTCATCTTGGGCGGCAAGAGCTCTGGTATTGGCAATCATATCTTCCAATTTTCTACCGCTTAATTTCCCATAATTATGGGTTTCACTGAATTTTTTAACATCAAAATAGACAGAACCATTTTTCTCATAAGCATATCCTTTTTGTAGAATATCCTTTATGATTTCTATCTGCTCAATGATATGGCCCGTAGCGGTAGGTTCTATGCTTGGGGGTAAAAAATTAAATTTTTGTAGAATGGTATGGAAATCAACGGTATACCGTTGAACTACTTCCATAGGTTCCAACTGTTCCAATCTAGCCTTTTTTGCAATTTTATCCTCGCCGTCCTCCGCATCGTTTTCCAAATGCCCGGCATCCGTTATATTGCGGACATATCGAACTTTGTATCCCAAATGTCTTAAATACCTAAAAATCATATCAAAGGACATGAAAGTGCGGCAGTTCCCTAAATGCACATTACTATATACCGTAGGACCACAAACGTACATGCCTATACGCCCTTCATTGATAGGCTCAAAAACTTCTTTTTTACTGGTTAAGGAATTATATACCCTTAAGGTCTGATTTTTATATAGTTGCATTATTGGCGAGCACAATTAAAAATTGGTATCCAAATTAATATAGTCCAAAAATTCACGGCGAACAGCATCTTCTTTGAATTTGCCACCGTATTCAGCGGTAACGGTGCTGCTTTCAATATCGCGTATTCCCCTTGAATTTACACATAAATGCTTGGCATCTATTACGCAGGCTACATCCTTGGTACCCAGAACCTCTTGAAGCTCCTTTACAATTTGAATATTTAATCTTTCCTGTACCTGAGGTCTTTTAGCATAATAATCTACAATACGGTTCATTTTAGACAGACCAACAACAGTACCATGGGAAATATAAGCAACGTGGGCCTTGCCCACTATGGGCAACAAATGATGTTCACAAGTGGAGTAGAGGGTGATGTTTTTTTCTACCAACATTTCCCCATACTTGTACTTGTTCTTAAAAGTCGATGATTTTGGCTTACGTTTTGGATGTAGACCCCCAAAAATTTCCTTTACAAACATTTTGGCTACACGGTTAGGCGTTCCCATTAAACTGTCATCTTCCAAGTCTAGACCCAAGGTTTGCATGATTTCCTTAACGTTACTCTGAATCTTATCTATTTTTTCCTCGTCATTCAGTAGAAAGGCATCTTTTCGTAATGGGGTATCACTGGACGAAGAAACATGACCGTTTCCTATTTCCTCAAAATGTTCTTCCATGGTGCTGTCTAATTTCATAGGCCCGTAATTTTTATTTATCTAAATAAAGATTCAAAAACAATAAATCCCGATAACTCGGGATATACATTATATTAAATTGATGCTTTTATCATACAACTTTGTTACTGCTATTGCATCTTTTAGCCAAAAATTCATTCTGCTCTTTTTTGCAAAAAAAGTTTATGAACGAGCAACAAAGATATACATAAAATGGCACTTTATACCATGATTAGGATGTTACACAACATAAATTAGTGTTAAGGACTTCCGCTTTTTTAATTTTAACCTTACCAAGTATACATTCATTCATGAGAGTTTGCGTAATCGCTTTGTGGATTATGATGTCCGTGGGGTTACATAAAGTATGGTCACAGGTTTCTTCGGATTGTAGTACTGCTATTCCCATATGTAGCAATACCCCAATAAATGGAGGGACCAATGGTATAGGTATGGATGACTTCAACGGATTTTCCAGCACGGGTTGCATTACGCAGGCTTCGGGTACGGTAGAGACAAATTCTGCTTGGTATCGTTTCCGAACAGGTGCATCCGGTGAATTGGGCTTTAACATTGGTTTTGACGCTTCCGAGGATTGGGATTTTGCTTTGTATAGGTCCAATGATTGCAATAATCTTGGTGAGCCGGTGAGATGTAATTTTTTCAACAACGAAGGAAATGAAATTTATATGGGTGTCGGTGAAGATCCTACAGGTGATACGGATACGGTGCTATATGAAGAGTGGCTTCAGGTGTCCCCAGGAGAGGATTATTATTTGCTCGTTAACAATTTTAGTAACACCAATACAGGTTTTTCCATTCAATTCACAGGGGCTATTTTTAGTACAAACCCGCATGATGCTTTAGATTGTTCAATTATAAGTAATCTTTTAGGCCCGCCGATATCGGTATGTGAGAATGAAAATGTTGTTCTAGATGCTACGACGATGAACGCTTCTTCCTATGATTGGTTTATGGACACGGGTAGTGGGTTTTTACCTATAGCAGGGGAACACGACCCCACCTTAACGGTCACCGTATCAGCACTATATAGAGTATCTGTATTTACTACCGATGGCAGTTTAATATTGAGTGACGTGCAAGTTTTTTTTACAACACCTCCCGTAGCCTTTCTTATTTCTGATGTTGTATTCTGCTCGGATACAACTGTTTATGACCTTTCTCAAAAAGATAGTGAAGTATTGGGAGGTCAGAACATCAATGCATATATAGTTAGTTACCACGGATCTATGTCCGATGCGGTAGATGGAATTAATGCCTTGCCCCAATCATTTTCGGTAACTTCTGGTTCCCAAACAGTTTATACCAGGGTTTTCTCGGTAGTAAACCCAAACTGTTTTGATGCTTCCCAAACATTTCAAATTACAGCTGTAGAAGCACCTAGCGTTGATTTTCCATTAGAAGTTTTTTTATGTGAAGGTATCGATATGGCCACGATAGGTGATGTAACTCCCAATGCAAATTATTCATATGTCTGGAACTCAGGAGAGGCTACACCAACGATAGGGATTTCACAAGCGGGCACATATGTGGTCCGCATCACCAACCATGTGGGCGGATTTAGCTGTGAAACAACGGTAAACGTAACGGTTGTTATTTCCAGAACGCCCGTGATCATGGATGTTATTGTGGAAGATTTGCAAAACAACAATAGTATAACGGTTATACCCCAAATAGACGGTGATTTTGAATATCGATTGGATGATGGGGAGTATCAATCCAGTGCTATGTTTAACGATATTGTCCCAGGGGCACATACGGTAACCGTAAATGATTTGAATGGGTGCGGGTCTGATACGGAAACCATTACCGTGGTGGGTTTCCCCAAGTTTTTTACCCCGAACGGCGACGGTGTAAACGATGAGTGGCAAATTGATGGAATTACCCAGTTGGAAGCGCCTGTAGTTTTAATTTATGATCGTTATGGAAAATTTTTAAAGCAATTGGATCAAAATAGTCCAGGATGGGACGGCACGTTTAATGGGAGGGACCTTCCTTCATCCGATTATTGGTTTAAGCTTAGTTATATCGATTCCCAAGGACAACATATTTCTGCAAAATTTATAGATAACCACTTTAGTTTAAGGCGGTAATAATCGGTATTTCATTTTTTTGAAATCACTTTATCGATAAAGCGCATAAAAAAGGGGTCAAAATATACTAAATCCATTTGATGTGAGTTATTATATTGATTGTAAACAACCGTAGCCCTAAATCTATGCGTTCACACTTATATTTCATGTGCGGTTTATTCCTTTTTTTTACAGGAGTAAATGCCCAAGATGTTATTGATTCCCCGAATTCTCCAGATTGTAGAACAGCCATACCCGTGTGTGCTGATTTGCCTTTGGAGGCCGAATCCAACGGCTTTGGGGATGTTACGGATTTTGACCCCGATGTAATTAGACAAAGCGGTTGTCTGGAGAAAGGAAGTATAAGTTCCGCGAACATAGAAAACAATACCTCATGGTTTGTATTCAGGGCAGGAACCGACGGACAAATAGGATTTGATATAGAAGCTTTGTCCGATACGGCAGAATGGGATTTTGCCCTTTACGGTCCGGACCCCTCTTGTGCCGAGATCAGTTCTGGAACGGCAGTACCCATACGTTGTAATTATGAGGTAAACAGTACGGCTTTCACCGGAATTGGGGTAAATCCGGAGAGCGGTCAACCGGGAGCACCTTTCCTTACGGGAAGTGAAAATACATATGATGAATTTTTAGATGTGCAGCAGGGAGAGATTTATTACTTGCTCATTAATAATTTCTTGACCAATTTTGATGATGATCCCGAACCCTTTAGAATTACCTTTACTGGAAATTCAGTGGAGGCCGATCAAGATACCGCCCTTGACTGTACGTTAAGGGAGGAATTTTTGGGCTTGGATATTATTGCTTGCGAAGGGGATCCCGACATTACACTCAGTGCCTTGAATTCCCCGGCTGGTGCAGATATTGCCAGCGTGACTTGGTCCGTTGATCGAGATGGCGACGGAATTCCAGAAGATGTTTTAACGGGAACCGGTCCCTTTGGTGCCGAACTCGTGGTGACGAGCCCCAATTCTGGGCGCTATTTTGTATCGATAACCGATATTTTTAATGTGGTGATCACGGATGATATTTTAATCACCTTTTTTGGCGTTCCGGTCTTGCAAGAAGTTACTATTTTGGATACCAATCTGGACAGTGATTCCCAAGATACCAATAACATAGAAATCGTTGTCGATGGTGACGGGGATTACGAATATGCCATTAATGATGGTGAGTTTCAGGATTCTCCTGTCTTTTTAGATGTACCTCCTGGTGAAAATACGGTAGTCATCAACGATAAGAATGGTTGTGGCACTACAGAGCCCATACCCTTTTTGGTCGTAGGTTATCCTAAATTCTTTACTCCCAATGGAGATGGTATACACGATGCATGGAATGTTTTGGGTATTGAAACACTTACAGACCCTTCCGTATTTATCTTTGATCGTTATGGAAAATTGTTAAAACAATTGGATGAGACCACCATTGGTTGGGATGGTACTTTTAATGGTAGGCCAATGCCATCATCGGATTATTGGTTCCGAATAGAGTTTTCGGAGGATCAAGAAGGCATGGTCGTGGCGGCTACCAAACGGGCGCATTTTACTTTGAAACGATAAATGAAAAGGGCCATGAATACAATACATAGCCCGTCTCCCTTTATCACTTATTTTTCTTGTTCTTAAAAATTCACCGTAAACCCTAAAGTTACGTTGGTATTTATATTATTTACCAAAGCGGGTGTGGTTACTCCAGTATCGAATAATTGTTGATTTACATCCTGTTCTGTTCGGTTAACGGCCAGATCTAATCTGCTACCTCCAAAATTATAGCCAATGCCCGCAGAGTACCCAACCAAATCCCCAACGGTAGTTTCATCTTCGAACGGACTCTGTTCAAACCGATACCCTCCTCTTAAACTTACTAGGCCAATTCTAAATTCACCCCCGGCCCTGTAGCTCGAAACCGGTCTTAGTACCGTAGCTATAAAAGCGTTCTCCGACGAAAAATTGGGATCGCTATTGGGAAGTAGTTCTGCTTGGGACATATCTTGATAGGAGTAATCAAAACTTAAAAGTCCGTCCTTACCAAAAATAATAGCGGCACTTCCCGTGAATTTTTCAGGAATCTCCACCGTATATTCATCAAATAGATTTACAATATTGAAATTAATAAAATCGATTTCAGGATTTATATCCGGAAAATCGGAATTGATACGTTGTGAAAAGTCATCCCTTAAGCGATACCAGGTGGGGGATTGATAGCTTCCCCCTATTCTAATATTTTCATTTAATTTGGCGATTGCACCCAAGGAATATGAGAAACCCCACCCATCCGTACGCAGAAAATTATCAAAAGTGGTAAACTGAATAGGGGAGCTAGGGTCATATCCACTTTCATCGAACAAAGTGACTTGTTCATAAAGTACGGTATGGAAGTTCAAAGAAGCTCCAAAGAATAGATTTTTCTGATATTGCGTTGCTAAATTTAAAGTGAACTTGCCATTGTATCCACTGGTTCTCCTGAGATATTCTTGATTTACGGTACTGTACTCCGCATTGCTTATATAGGCCGTATTGTCACCATTATCTTCGACAGGATCGATAATACCGCCTTGGAAACCTAAAAATGCCTGCTGATCGGCAAAACCAAGATTGGCACCTATGTCCAAGTATGCGTCTTCAATAAATTCCCCGTCTTGGACGCGTAAAGGCTCCAACGGAACGCCTTGTGCAAAATTTAAAAAGTAATTATCTATACCCTGATTGCTATTTCCAGTTATGAAAACCTCATTGTCGAAATTCTCTACCAAGTCATAGTTGATGGCCAAGGTTATTTTTTTCCAATTAGAGTTATCGTCCGTATTTTTAAATACAAAAGCACCTCCCAATTGATTAATGTCCGCAGAGTTTAACTCCGTCGTGCTGGTCCTATTAAAATAGGTAGCATCATTGTTCCTATTATAATTTGTCCCGGAAATGGTGAACAAACTATTATTAAAAACCGCAGAACCTGCGGGATTTATATTGATGGCGGACATGTCTCCGCCTACTGCACCAAAGGCACCACTGAGCCCTTGAAAGCGGGCCGTACCTTGAAGACTTTCTGTGCCATATCTTAGCACATCGTTAATGTTTTGTGCGTTAACCGTTGCACATACCAATACCATTAGGAAAGCAAAATAACTTCTCATTATATCAATTTTTTTTGAAATGTTTGTGTTGGTCGGTTTTATTGTCTTCTTCCACTACTTCTACCTCCTCCAGATCTACCACCGGATGATCTTGAGGACCCGCGACTGGAACTTCTAATACTTCCAGAGCTTCTAGAACTACTTCTAGAGCTTCTATACCCAGAGCTTCTGGAAGAAGATGAAGATCTTGAATAACCTGAGCTTCTGGGGGTACTTCTACTGCTTGATCCCCTATAGCCAGAACTTCTGGATGTATTGCCCCTGTACGTTCCCCTACTTGTGCCATTTCTATAAGAACTGCTTCTGGGTGAACTGCTTCTGTAGGATTGATTGCTTCTAGAGCTACCATTATATCTAGGCACCGCTCTTGTACTTCTACTTGTCCTGTAGGATCTGTTTCTTGCTGCGGCATCCGCACTTACCGTGCGCCTGGCCGAACTTCCCGTTCGATATCTGCTCGAGGATCTGGATGCGGTAGAATTTCTACTTGAAACAGTTCTACCGGCATTGGTTCTATACCTGCTGGTAGTCCCTCTTCCTGTTCTTCTTACATTGGATCTGCTTTGGAAAGAATTTCCCACTATGGCATTTCTATTATAATATCCGCGTCTACCCCTATTAAAGGCAAAATTTCTGTTTCCGTAGAAACCACCATAAAATGGTCTTCCGTAAAAACCACCATATCCAAAACCACCGAACCCAAAACCAAATCTATTGAATCTGCCAAATCCAAAACCTCCGTAATATGGAAATCCTCCAAAACCTAAACCAAATCCACCGTAATAAGGGTAACCGAACCCAAATCCGCCATAGAAAGGATATCCGAACCCGAATCCGCCAAACCCAAATCCACCAAACCCAAATCCGCCATAACCCCAGTTATCATAGATATTTATATTGACGTTGCTTGGGCTTTCTCCCCAACCCGCATAACCCTGATAATCGTTATTGGAGTCAAAGTAATCTGTTTGATTGGTAACTTCTAGGCTGTCGTTTTCAACACCGCCATAATAACTATCAACATCGGTGAATACCTCGTTGTCCAAAATCTCATCATATTCCTGTGCTTTTTGTCCAAAGTAATTACTATAAACATTATCCTCCGCCTGTTGGGTGTTTTGTGCGGTTCTAGGGGGTTTTTCCACGGAAACACGATTATCCCCGCTAGCATAAATACCATCATTGTCATAATAAGATGCCTGTTGGTATGAACCGCAAGAAATAAGAAAAACACCTATAAGGGCGAATAGGGCAATCCTTATGACTTTAGAGTGAGGTAGAGAATGTATCATGCTTATAAATTTAATTGTTGAACGTTATAAAAATAGTTAGTTTTACCGA
>JBCBZE010000388.1:0-2853 GCA_039815505.1 Bacteroidota bacterium
GCTATCAATAGAAAGAAGCCTACCATCTGTGCATATTCCAAAAACTTATCACTTGGTTTTCTCCCGGTCACCATTTCATATAGCAAAAAGACAACGTGTCCGCCATCCAAGGCAGGAATGGGCAAGATGTTCATAAAGGCCAAAATAATGGAAATTAAAGCAGTGGTATTCCAAAAGGCCGCCCAGTTCCAACTGTCCGGGAACATACTACCAATGGCTGCAAAACCCCCTACTCCCTTATATGCCCCTGTTTGTGGATTGAATATTTTCTTTAACTGTTTTACATAGCTACTCAAGGTATTGACCCCCTTATCAATACCTGCCGGAATAGATTCCAGAAAAGTGTATTTTTTGGTTTCCAACTTTAGCAAACCTTTGGATTCAAGCCCTTCATAGGTAATTCTACCTATACTAATACCTATGGTCGCGGAATCGCTTATACTTACAGGTATTTGTTCCCTACTCCCTTCACGATCAACGGTAAGTGTAATATCCTGACCCTTATAACTTTCCAAAATTGGTTTTGCTTGGTCAAAATAGTCTATATTATTGTTCCCAATAGCAATGATTTCATCGTCTTCTTTTAGACCGGAATCCTTGTTGACGGAATTCTCGGATATTTGACCAACGATAAAGGGAATTCTTGGGCTTAAAAATCGGACACGATCTTCATCTTCCAATAAGGTGGCGATAAAATCGACAGGGATTTCCTGTTCTATAGTTTCCCCGTCCCTTTCCAATGTAATGGAATTACCATTAATGATTTCTATAAACGCGCTATTAAAACTTTCAATTGTATTACCATCTACGGCAATGATCTTATCTCCCGTCTGTATGCCTACCTTATCGCCAATGTTTTTTTCAACAACGTAGACCCCGTCCTTAAGGCTATCCATGGGTATGTACTGGTCGCCATAGGAAAACGCCATGCCTATATAGATGAGTACGGCCAAAATAAAGTTCACCGTTACCCCGCCCAACATAATGATCAATCTTTGCCACGCGGGTTTACTGCGGAACTCCCATGGTTTGGGTTCTTCCTTCATAGCCTCGGTGTCCATACTCTCATCGATCATACCCGCAATTTTCACATAACCACCTAACGGCAACCACCCAATGCCATATACCGTCTCCCCCACTTTCTTCTTAAAAAGTGAAAATTTTATATCAAAAAACAAATAGAATTTCTCTACCCTGGTCTTGAATAACTTAGCGGGAATAAAATGGCCCAGCTCATGCAGCACTATCAAAAGGGAAAGACTTAAAAAGAATTGTATGGTTTTTATAAGTATAGGGCTCATCTAGATTTTGTAAAATTTAAACGCACAAAAGTACACTTTTGCAGGGTCTTAAAAAAGAGATCATTTTATTGGCAGTATATTTTAAGAAAGATTTAGCAGCGATATGCACACGTACCCTTGAACCGTAAAAGGCTCCGCCGTACCTTTGCAGGAAAACAAATGCTTTCTTTTTTTAGTAAATACAGGTTTTTTGGAGCAGTTCTACTAGGACTATCGGCAATCATTATCTATCTGTTTTACAATGCGCTTCAGCCCAAAAAAAGTTTACCGATCTATCAGCCGTCCGACTTTAATCAAGAATTGGTGGACAGTTCCTTACATTACGTAAAAAAGTATCATACCATTGCGGATTTTTCATTAACCAATCAAAATGGAAGAACCATAACCCAAAAGGAATACGAGAATAAAATATACATCGCCGATTTCTTTTTTACCACATGCCCCACTATCTGTCCCATAATGACCAAAAACATGGCTCAAGTTCAACAGCTCATCTTGAATGATGACGATGTGTTGTTATTATCCCATTCCGTCACTCCAAAAATCGATTCCGTAGCGCAGCTAAAAAAATACGCATTGGAAAAGGGAGTTGTGGATAAAAAATGGAACCTGGTTACCGGTGATAAAAAGCATATCTACCAACTGGCTCGGAAGTCCTATCTGGCGGTTAAAAATGACGGTGACGGGGGTCCCTTTGATATGATTCATACCGAAAACTTTATTTTAGTGGATAAGGAGCGTAGGATAAGAGGAACCTACGATGGTACCGATAAAGAAGAGATAGAAAGGCTTATAAAAGATCTGGACATACTTAAAGCTTCCTACACGGAATAACACCAACATGCCTTGGGCAACATGTATTAAAATACATCTTGTTTTGAGTTTTGAAGTCCTTTTTTAGGATTTTACCTAAACGTTTCAGGTTTTTTCATTTACATTTGTCCTTACTTAAAATGAATCTAAATAAAAATTGGGTACTACAGTAGCGCATCTAAAACGTGGTGAAAAGGGTATTATTAAAGAATTCCCTGAAGATATTCTACCCATAAAATTGTTGGAATTAGGTTGTTTGCCCGGTAATGAGGTTGAACTGGTACAAGTGGCCCCGTTAAAAGACCCCATCTATATAAACGTAAATGGTTCCCATATTGCCATTAGGAGATCAGTGGCGCTGAAAATAGAATTAGAAATCATAGAAGACCATCGCACCCTATGAGTAAGCAGATCAAAGTAGCACTTATAGGGAATCCCAATACAGGAAAGACATCTGTTTTTAATGAGCTTACGGGGCTCAATCAAAAAGTAGGTAATTACCCCGGGATAACCGTTGAGAAAAAGGAAGGTATCTGCAGACTGCCACGCGGTGTCAAGGCACATATTTTAGATCTTCCAGGAACCTATAGCCTTAACACAACCTCCTTGGATGAAAGTGTTGTTGCCGAACTACTCTTAAATAAAAATGACAAGGACTTTCCGGATGTTGCCATGGTTATCACGGATGTGGAAAACCTAAAACGCAATCTGCTTCTCTTTACACAGATCAAAGATCTGA
>JBCBZE010000047.1:0-14438 GCA_039815505.1 Bacteroidota bacterium
ATTTATGCTTTATATCTTAGGTATACTAAAAAGCTTTAGAGGTCAAGATCAAACTCACTGCGAAGAATATCGATGGCGGGATTCTTTTTTCTTAATTTTTCATATTTCTCCTCTGGGGTAAAAGCAAACTTTTTGGCAGTCTCTTCATTAACAGTTATCTTAAGGCTAACGGAATGATTATTCAATTTTTCCTTTAAATAAACCATTAAATCGTACTGTTCCCGTTCTATCTCCTTTTTCATGGTGCTATTGGGCAGTTCTATCCAAATAGTATGTTCGTTCAATAATTTGGGAACATCCGTATGAAGATTGGAGGCCAATATTTTTTGTCCGTTACCATCTATTTTTTTTACGAAATCTGCCCAATGTTGTTGCATTTCCTCTTCGGTGAATTTTTCTTTGGGCAGTTGTGTTTCATCAATAGACGCTTCCTTTTTGCTTAGTTCATGTTTTTTCTTTGCTTTTAAGCTAGACAGTGAAAGTGCCGAGACCCTTTTGGCATGAATATCCAGTTTTACCTTTTCAGTGTCAGCCATAGTGGCACTTTCCACTATTGGAACGGTAACGGTATCTGTTTGGGACGAAGGTATATCGGGAGAGATTTCCAGTTCTTCAACCGGGGGTTGTTTAATTTCGTCCTCTATATTGTTCGGTTGGGTATTTGGTATTTGCTTTTCTTCCTTGGCATCAACAACCTTAGTTTCCGGTTTTACTTCAGCTAAGCTTGGCTTAGGGGTGGAAAAAAAGGAAGCGGGCACCAAATTTTTCTTGGAGGCCGCATTTGCAATTATGGATTCAGTATTTTTTTTTTGTCCATCAAAATCGATGGATGCAAGTTTCATAAGGGCCAATTCAACCAAAAGTCTTTGGTTTTTACTGGTCTTGTACTTTAAATCACTATCATTTGCTATATCTATGGCTTTTAAGAGAAAAGCGTTGGACGTTTTTCTGGACTGCTCCAGATAGCTTTTTTTTGCATCTTCGCCCACTTCCAAAAGTGCTATCGTATCTTGATGTTGGCATACCATTAAATCCCTAAAATGGGAGGCCAAACCGGAAATAAAGTGATGCCCGTCGAACCCTTTGGCCAAGGTTTCATTTAACAATATGAGCAGGGAAGGAATATTGTGTTCCAAAATAAGGTCGGTTGCCGAAAAATACGTATCATAATCCAATACGTTCAAATTTTCCGTAACAGCTTTTCTAGTTAATTTCTTTCCTGCGAAGCTTACCACCCTATCAAAAATAGAAAGTGCATCGCGCATGGCTCCATCCGCTTTTTGCGCAATAATATGCAGGGCGTCATCATCGGCCTCTATTTCCTGATTGTCAGCAATATATTTTAGATAATCGGCCGCATCCTTAACTGTAATCCTTTTAAAATCAAATATTTGACATCGCGATAGGATAGTAGGTATAATTTTATGCTTTTCCGTGGTCGCCAAAATGAAAATAGCGTGCTTTGGTGGTTCCTCCAAGGTTTTTAAGAAGGCATTGAAAGCTGATTGGGACAGCATATGTACCTCATCGATGATATATACTTTGTATTTACCTACTTGGGGCGGTATACGTACTTGATCGATTAGATTCCTAATATCGTCAACCGAATTATTGGAGGCCGCATCCAACTCAAAAATATTAAAAGCAAAATCTTCATCGGTATGTTCCGTGCCGTCTTGATTAATTTTTTTTGCCAAAATACGGGCACAAGTGGTTTTGCCCACGCCCCTTGGGCCACAGAACAGGAGAGCCTGTGCCAAATGATTATTTTCAATCGCGTTGAGCAAGGTATTGGTAATAGCCTTTTGCCCCACAACATCCTTAAAGGTTTGAGGTCTATATTTTCGGGCAGATACTACAAAAGGCTCCAATATATACTATTGTTTCGATGTACTTTACAAATATAGAAATAGCCGTAAATAATCCTCTTTATTCTTTTTGTTTTAATCTTTTTTTATCAACAATTATTGGACATTAGGTTACATTTGCAAATAGCAGGTCACCTTATCGCTCTGACGGTTAACGTCAGAGAGGAAAGTCCGGACACCACAGTGCAACATAGCGGGTAACACCCGTCCGTCGAAAGGCGAGGACCAGTGCAACAGAAAGCAAGTACAGGTAATGCTGTAGTGAAATCAGGTAAACTCTATGTGGTGCAACGCCATGTAAATCAGCGTTTAAGGGTAGCACGCCCAAGCTGAAGGGTAGGCGGTTAGAGTTTTTGGGCAACCAAAGGCCTAGATAAATGATAAGAATTCACCCTTGGTGAAAACAGAATCCGGCTTATGACCTGCTATTTTATTATTTATGGGGTATTTTCAAAAAAACTGAACGCACTCCCTCCGTACTTTCGTTGATGGGAAAAATTGTTCAGATGGGATAGATCCATATGTTTTGAATGTTCTAAAATTAAAACACCGTCCTCTCGGAGCAAATTGTTTTTAAAGACCAATTCCGGGATATTTGAAAAATCGCTCATGGGCATGTTATAAGGCGGGTCTGCGAAAATAATATTAAAATCACGTATAGTCTTACCCAAAAATTTATGCACATCGCTTTTGATGGGAACAATTTTAAAACCTAGCTCCTTAGCGGTCCTATCAATAAATTTTATACAATTAAAGTTAGCATCCACACTGGTGATCTCTTGCGTTCCCCGTGAGGCAAACTCATAGCTGATGTTTCCTGTTCCCGCAAAAAGGTCAAGGACCGAAATCTCATCTAGGTAATAACCATTGTTCAGGATATTGAAAAGTGCTTCTTTCGCCATATCTGTAGTAGGGCGTACCGGTAACCCTTTTGGGGCATGTATGCGTTTACCTTTGTATACCCCGGAAATAATTCGCATTAAAGAGCATTTAGTACGGTAAAATCGATACTTTCTTCATGTAACTCGCCTAAATGATAGGGTGTGTTGGAAGGTATGAATATGGACACATTTTTGACATATTCATAGCAGAGATCATAGATATCGTCTCCTTCCTCAATAATTCCAAAAAGTCTAAGTTTCACAGTCTCGGTGTCCAGTTTTAATTGTTCAAGGGTAAAAAGAAGGTAGTAAATGAAATCTTCCCTGGAATAGAAATTAAAGCTGTTAAAGAGATGTAATTTTTTTTGGGAAAGTACGGTGATATCCATTTGCTGTTCTGAAACGTGCACGTAACAAGTAGATTCATTTCCGTTGCTATGGCTGTTTAGCAAAGTATGTACCATCACCGTACCTGTATGTCTAAACTCAAACTCGCCAAAAAGGTCATAAATATAGTTGTTGATATTTACAAAGGGAACGTATACATTAACGATGTCATAGCTTTCGATCTCGTCAAAAACTATAAGGTCGTTTGCTAAAATCTTCGTATTGAATTTTAGATAGTTAGGTAATTCGTTTTCATCAAAAAGTGCTTTGGGTACCAAGCTAAAGAGGTTATTTCTATGAATGACCACCACTTCGGAAAAAGTAGCATCGCTTATTTGATGTTTCTCTAAATGGGTAGCCAATCTTTTCTGTACCTCATAGGGAGAAAGATCTTTTTCGAATGAAATACTTTCCGAGGCTAGAATTTTATTGCCTATGGTATCCAATACACAAAAAGAAAGTCCATTCAAGCTAACTTGAATGGACAATTTATAATAATCTTTAGCAGATTTTTCTAAAATACTAGTTGTCGCTTTTTTTGTCATAAATGGGTGGCCAATTACCGTTGGTACTGACATCGGTTAGAGAACCAACTTTAATCTCCGTTCCGTTGACTTCCTCTACACTGGCATGGGCGTTTTCAGCGGCCAAAAGGTCTTTGGGTTGATCAAATAGAACAACGTTCTTTTTAACCTTGGCTTCAAAGACGGCAGCTTTAAAACCACTCTTATCGATAATATCCGCTTTCATTTCAAACTTTTCCCCATTCTGTGCACCGGGCACGTTCATCATTGTTTTGTAACGGTCATCGCTTTTGAACAAGGAATCCTTTACGGAACGCACTCCCAAGGTATCTACAATCTTCACCTCTTTTAAGAGGTCAATTTGATAAGTTTCATCAAATGCCATATACGAGGAGTCCCTTTGCTGGGTAATCGTAAAGTTACCGGTATCTACAAATCGTATTAAACTATTAAAGTCATTGGCAAATTTTCCATTAACTGTTTTATAGGCTTCTTGAGACTTGGCAACATCTTTCAAGACAGCGATTACTTTGGAGTAACGTTCTTCCTTTATTTTTTTAAATTTTATCGGCGCATTAACGGATTGGTAAATAAGATATCCCAAACCTATGCACACTATCCAAAGCACAATTTGTATTATGGTCTTCATTTCGTATGTGTTAATTTAATTTAGTGGTTATCACAAATCTACAATTTTTTTTTAATCGTAAAAGGTTTTCCCCTAAAAATCCTGATTATCTTTGAAGACTTATGGATACAGTTACGGCCAGTTCTTTTTACAAAATTTTAAAGGACAAGTTTCCACATAGTCCTACCTTAAAACAGGAAATAGTATTGCAAAAGTTGAGCGATTTTGTGCTCTCCAAGGAAAAAGACCATGTTTTTTTGTTAAAAGGTTATGCGGGTACGGGTAAAACTACCATTGTAGGGACTATAGTGACCAATTTATGGAAAACGACCATGAAAGCGGTGTTAATGGCGCCAACGGGAAGAGCTGCCAAGGTAATGTCCAACTACTCCAATTCCCAGGCTTTCACGATTCATAGAAAAATTTATTTTCCAAAGAAAGAGAGTGGTGGCGGCATTAAGTTTGTTTTGGCACCGAACAAACATAGAAATACGATTTTTATTGTTGATGAAGCCTCTATGATACCGGATACTAAGGCAGATTCCAAGTTGTTCGAGAATGGGTCCCTTTTGGACGACTTGTTGATGTTTGTCTATTCTGGCCACAATTGCAAGCTTATTCTCATAGGGGATACGGCCCAATTACCTCCTGTACGTTTGCATTTAAGCCCTGCGCTAGATGAAGATAAGTTAACCTTGAACTACAATAAGGAAGTGGTTAAGTTAGAATTGGATGAAGTGGTCAGACAAGCCAAAAACTCTGGAATATTGGTTAACGCCACGAATTTAAGGGAACAATTACAAAGTGGCTTTTTTGATAATTTTAAATTTGATGTAGCTCCCTACACAGATATTGTTCGTCTTATTGACGGTCATGAGATTCAGGAAGCCATAGACAGCTCTTATAGCGAAAATGGCAAGGAAGAAACATCCTTTATCGTACGGTCCAACAAACGTGCTAACCTGTATAACGAAAACATAAGGAGCAGGATTCTTTACCTGGAAAACGAATTGGCGGTCGGGGATTATATGATGGTGGTGAAGAACAATTATTTTTGGCTAAAACCCAACTCGGAAGCAGGTTTTATTGCCAATGGGGATATTATAGAAGTATTGGAAATTTTTGCCATCAAGGAACTTTACACGTTCAAATTTGCCGAGGTAAAGGTGAAAATGGTGGATTATCCCGATCAGAAACCTTTTGAGACCGTATTACTTTTAGATACCATAAAGGCAGAGACACCTTCTTTACCCTATGAAGATGGAAATAGGTTGTATCAGGAAGTCATGAAGGATTATGCCAATGAGAAATCCAAATATAAAAAGTTTTTTGGCGTTAAGAACAACAAGTACTTTAATGCCTTACAGGTAAAGTTCTCCTATGCCATTACTTGCCATAAATCCCAAGGTGGGCAATGGAATACTGTTTTTGTTGAACAGCCCTATCTTCCCAATGGAGTTGAAAAAGAGTATCTGCGTTGGTTGTATACCGCGGTGACCAGGGCCAAGAGCAAACTCTATTTGATCGGCTTCAAGAACGATTTTTTTGTTGATGGAGAATAGCCTATTTTAGTACTAAAGATGTCCAAATGACTTCGGAAACCATAATAAGTATCTTTTTAGGCGTAGGGCTGTCCGCCTCTGTAGGTTTTAGGGTTTTTTTACCCCTTTTTGCCTTGAGTCTAGCTGCTTACTTTAATGTTTGGGAGCTAAACGAAAGTTGGCAGTGGATTGGCGGTATGCCCGCTTTGATAACCCTAGGGGTAGCAAGTTTGGTAGAAATATTTGCCTATTTTATTCCATGGGTGGACAACCTATTGGATAGTATTGCCATACCTTTGGCGGCCATAGCGGGTACGGCGGTAATGGTCTCAACCGTGGCAAACTTGGACCCAGTGGTTACTTGGTCTTTAGCTATAATAGCCGGTGGCGGTACGGCTACGGCCATAAAGGGTGCCGGGGCCACTGGTAGATTGGCTTCTACCACAACTACCGGTGGTTTGGCCAACCCGGTGGTGTCGACCGTGGAAACCGCGACTGCCGTGGTAGTGTCGACCGCTTCTATCTTTGCCCCTATATTGGCAGCTGTATTGGTCGTTGTCATACTGGCAATTATATTTAGCATTTACAGAAAACTGCGACCAAAAAGGACGTAAATAAACCATTGAAATACAATGAAGATCATTGCTATGATACCTGCGCGTTATGCCGCATCCAGATTTCCTGCAAAATTAATGCAGGATTTAGCGGGAAAACCGGTGATTTTGAGAACTTATGAAGCAGCATTGAACACCGATCTTTTTCATGAAGTTTATGTAGTAACGGATAGTCATTTAATCTACGATACCATAACCGCTGCCGGAGGTAAGGCCATAATGAGCATCAAGGAGCATGATTGCGGTAGTGATCGCATAGCTGAAGCCATTACCGATATGGAAGTAGATATCATTGTAAACGTTCAGGGAGACGAACCTTTCACGGATAAGGAAAGTCTTTCAGGAGTTTTGGATGTCTTCAAGAATGATCCGGATTTGGAAATTGACCTAGCTTCCTTAATGACAAAAATCACGGATATAGATGAAATCAATAACCCGAATACCGTAAAGGTAATCGTGGATAACAGGGATTTTGCCCTTTATTTTTCGCGTTCTCCGATTCCCTACCCAAGAGAAAAGGAAATCCAACCAACCTATTATAAGCACAAGGGAATATATGCATTTCGCAAAAGGGCATTGATGGACTTTCAAAGATTACCTATGTTACCTTTGGAGGCCACGGAAAAAATAGAGGCCATTCGCTATTTGGAATATGGAAAGAAAATAAAAATGGTAGAAACCCAAGTAACCGGGATTGAAATTGATACTCCCGAAGACTTGGAAAGGGCAAAAAAAATATGGAAGTAGATTTTAGTGACATACGGGTAATAGGTTTTGACGCCGATGATACATTATGGGTAAACGAGACCTATTTTAGGGAAGTGGAGGAAAAATTTGCCGATTTTCTGGAACGTTATGAAACCAAGAATAAAATAGACCAGGAACTCTTTAAAATGGAGATGAAGAATTTGGGAGTGTACGGTTATGGTATTAAGGGATTTATGCTTTCCATGATAGAATCCGCCTTGGAAATTTCAAATAATCAAATTTCTCAAGCAACGATTCTGGAAATACTGAATCTTGGTAAAACAATGATAGAGCATCCCGTTGAACTTTTGGATGGTGTTGAGGAAGTTTTGGAGAAATTAGGGTCTAACTATCGTTTAGTTGTTCTAACTAAGGGCGACCTTTTGGACCAGGAAAGGAAATTGGAAAAATCCGGTCTTTCCAAATATTTTCATCATGTAGAGGTGTTGAGCGATAAAAAAGAAGCGAACTATAAACATCTGCTGGACCATTTGGAAATTAACGTTAAAGAGTTCTTGATGTTGGGGAATTCCTTAAAGTCAGATGTAATGCCAATTGTTAATATTGGTGCGAAAGCGGTACATATTCCCTTTCATACCACATGGAAACATGAAGAAGTGCGTATTGAAGAACAAACCAATGATCATCTCACGTTAAACAGGATTACGGATATTTTAAAATACCTGAAATGAACTAATGGCAACAGAGCAATATCAAAATACGGCCGATATACCTACCAGACCTTTGGAGAAATTCAGAAACTTCCCTATGGTGCCGCGTGTCATATTCGGTAGCGGAAGCTTTAATCAATTAGGGGAAATCCTTATGCCGAAACGAAAGCATTCGGAAGCGCCCATTATTTTTTTGGTAGATGATGTTTTTGAGGAAAAAGAACTCTCCAGTAGAATCCCCGCTATTTTTAACGATCAAATTATTTTCATATCCGCAAAAGAAGAACCTAAGACCGATCAGGTGGACGCCTTGGTCCGAAGGATAAAGAAAGAATATTCCGAGGTGCCATCCGGGATTGTAGGTATCGGGGGAGGTACTTTATTGGATTTGGCAAAAGCGGTTTCCATTTTATTGACCAATAAAGGAGTTGCGGCGGAGTATCAAGGATGGGATTTGGTGCGGACACCAGCTATTTATCATGTTGGGGTTCCTACCATAAGTGGTACCGGAGCGGAAGTATCTAGAACTACCGTACTACTGGGCCCCCATAAAAAATTGGGGATCAATTCCGATTATACCACTTTTGATCAAGTAGTGTTAGATCCAGAACTTATACAGGACGTACCTTTAAAGCAATGGTTTTATACGGGAATGGATTGTTTTATCCATTGTATAGAATCGCTTAATGGCACCTATCTAAATGCTTTTAGTCAAAGTTATGGTGAAAAAGCTTTAGAACTTTGCAAGGAAGTATATTTAGGTGATTCCAGACCATTTGATACTAGGGATAAACTAATGATGGCCTCTTGGCATGGGGGAATGAGTATCGCCTATTCCCAGGTGGGAGTGGCACATGCAATGAGCTATGGACTTTCCTATCTGCTGGGAATTAAACATGGGCTTGGAAATTGTCTGGTATTTCAACACTTGGAGGAGTTTTATCCAGATGGGGTATACCTTTTTGAACAAATGCGAAAAAAGCATGGGATCCTACTTCCAAAAGGGATCTGTGCAAATCTTACCGAAGCTGATTATGATATTATGATTTCAATCGCACTGAGTTTGGAACCGCTCTGGGAGAATGCTTTAGGCAAGGAATGGCGTCATATGATCACCCGCGAAAAACTAAAGTCCATCTATCAGAAAATTTAAGCTTACATTCGTAGCTAATTAACTAGTTTTCGAAACATAAGGGTCATGTTTGTATGGCATGTTCCACAAGTGGGTCAAAAGGTATAAAACGTACACCAAAAAACACATGCACTATCTTGCCAAGTTTATTTACTTTAAACTATTGCGATGGAAACTAGTAGGTTCGTTTCCCGAATTGGATAAGTTTATAATTATAGTAGTGCCCCATACGAGTTGGGTGGATTTTTTCTTAGGACTTTTAGTCCGAAGGGTTTGGAACGAGGAAATCAATTATATCGCAAAAAAAAGTCTTTTCGATACGCCTTTTGGATGGTATTTTAAATGGATGGGAGGCGCCCCTATAGACCGCAGTAAAAGCAACGATACCGTTCAAGCAATTGCCGATATTTTCAATGGAAGGAAAAAATTTAGATTGGCTTTATCTCCTGAGGGTACTCGAAAAAAAGTAACCGAATGGAAAACAGGGTTTTATTATATTGCAAAGGCCGCTAAGGTTCCTATTGTGATGGTTGCATTTGACTATGGAGGCAAGCAGATCAAAATCTCAAAACCTCATATTCCTACGGAAGATAAAGCAAAGGATTTTAAAACCTATACATCCTTTTTTAAAGGGGTTATTGGCAAAGTACCGGAATATAGTTTCTAAGTTTTATTGATAATTTTTGCAGGCTTTTCCTCTTCTTTTTTCTTTGAATTTCCTGGAAAGACCAAATTGGTGCTAGAATAGGTAGTACCAAAGGTAGCCGCCGCGGAGTACACCTGTTCTATGGCGTCGGATACTTGATAGTCCGATAGTTCTCTCAATGGGTGAATGAATACGGACCAAATAATTTCATCACTTAGTGCGTATTTCACATCCAAGGCCGAGTGAAAATTTGCCACCAGTGCATTTAAAAGCGCTTCATCCTTTACCTCTTCCCGCTCAATGATGGGTGAAATAATACGCATTCTATTCGCATTTTGATCATACACACATATCATCATCCGGTCCTGAACCAAAAATTGAATTGAATTCCCCTTTTTTTGAAGTGTATCGGATACTTGCGTGATAATTTCTTCCAATTTCTCAGGGGTCATTTCTTGAGCGGAAACTATACCGACCAAAAAGAGGCATACAAGGGAAATGATAGTTTTAAACATAATAAAGGGGGTTTCAAGATTAGTCGATAGTGATTTTAGTAATTTACAAATAAATCATCATATTATTTTTCTGTTAAAAAAAAGCTATTTAAAAACTGACGGCATAATCAAAAATACACTGTATCTGAATGCGCTGGGAGTAATGGACGCCTACTAATATTACTACAAGGTTAAAATTTATTTAAGTTACTGATCGGCCCTAGTAAAAAAAAATCTTTCCCCATATGTTCGTCTAGTTTTCTATCCCAAATAAACTTTCCCATGGCTACGGTTGAACCAAAACCAGACCTTGATGATTAATTTTCAGACACTAAAGTTTATAGGGGCAAGCTGTTTTGTGAATACTCCTGGTGTAACGGAAGCCTTTGGACTTCCGGTACTTCCATATCGTCGGTCAACTAAAAAATTTAGCACTATAACCTTTAATAATCCCACATTATGAAAAAAATTACTTCAGTATTGTTTATGGTATCACTTTTCTTGTCGTCGGTTTCGCTGTCTGCTCAAGAACTTATTATTTCGGAAGTGGTAGATGCAACCCTTCCGGGAGGTCTGCCCAAATTTGTTGAGCTCACCAACATAGGGGATGTACCTATTGATTTATCCGAATTTTCCATTGGAAATTTCAGTAATGGCGGCACAACCTTGGGAGGAGGGACTTCAACGGTTTTATCGGGGAGCTTGGCCCCCTCGGAATCTTATGTGATAAGTTATGAAAACGGGGATGGTCCCGGATCCGGAAGCTTTTTTAATACCTATGGTTTTGATCTGGACAACTTTGATTTAGGTTCGTTCATCAACGGTGACGATGTTATTGCCCTGTTCCAAGGACCCGCAACGGGTGACGGTAGCGATGCTACCTTAATAGACCTTTATGGTGTAATTGGTGTTAACGGTGATGATGAGGTATGGGATTACACAGATGGTTTTGGGGTACGGAACACCAACGTTACGTCCCCTAACGCAAGTTTCACTCCCGCTGAATGGAGTTTTGGAGCGGCAAACTCTTTGGAAACAGGGGACGACGTTACAGAACTGGCCTTGATTTTGGCAAATACGACCCCAGGTACCTTTGGGGATATTGCACCCTTGGGAACAACCTTGTCCATTGCCGCAGATAATGCTGTACGGGCCGAAGGAGATACCGGCACTACGGATTTTACGTTTATAGTAACACGCTCTGGGGATGTTGTCGGAACAACCAATGTGGATTTTGGCGTAACCGGTGATGTGGATGCATCCGACTTTGGCGGAACTTTACCGTCTGGCACCCTAAGTTTTATGCCAGAACAAACAAGCCAGACCATTACCGTGTCGGTTTCGGGAGACACCGAGGATGAATCGGACGAAATGTTTACGGTTACTTTATCCAATGCGACGAACGGCGCAACCATCCAGACGGCCTCAGCGGATGGTATCGTACAAAATGATGATAGCCCAGGGGGGGCGGTCTCTATCGTAATCAACGAAATACTTTTTGACCCGGCCCCCGATTTGCCCGGAGATGCTAATGGAGATGGAACGCGAGATGGATCTGAGGATGAGTTTATAGAGCTGGTCAATATGGGTGCCGACCCGCTGGATATCTCGGGTTGGACAATTTCCGATTTGGTCCAGGTACGGCATACATTTCCTACCAATACCATTTTAAATCCAATGCAGGCCATAGTAGTTTTTGGTGGTGGAACACCCGTAGGAAGCTTTAGTGGCGCAGTTGTACAAACGGCCAGCGGCGGTTTTCTTGGACTTAACAATGGCGGAGATACTGTAACCCTTAATAATGGTACTGCCGATATTGCAATGGAGGCTTATAGCAATACTATCGCTGATGAGTCTACTACCAGAGACCCGGACTTGACTGGAAGTTTTATAGGACATTCTTCCGCCTCAAGTTCCGGTGGGGCGCTTTTTTCCCCAGGAACACGGATTGATGGAACTCCGTTCTCAGGAAATAGCATACCCTTGCCCTCCTTGGTTTTCAATGAACTACGTATTTCTTCATCGGGAGCATCGGATGATGATAGTAACTATCTGGAAATCTTTGGAAATCCAAACGTAAGTTTGGACGGATTGTCCTTAGTAGCCATTTCCGGTGAATTTGCGCCCGGACAAGTGGATTTTGTGTTTGACCTTACAGGATTCTCAACAGATGCCAATGGTTTTTTCCTATTGGCCAATCCAACGATTACCAGTGCAATTCCCCAAGCCGAATTGGAAGGCACGGATGTAACGTCCGATTTTGATTTCTTTGGTTCACCTTCATCCTTTCTAATTGTCTCGGGTTTCACTGCCCCTCAGGGAACGGACTTGGATAGTAATGATGACGGTATCTTCGATAGCGATATAGGAATGGTAATCGATGCAGTTTCACTTGTAGATGGCGATGCCAATACAGATGTAAATTATGGTACATTGATTTTAGGACCTGACAGCAACGGATTCCCACCTGCAGGTATCGCCCGTGATATCGATGGTACGGGGAGTTATGTACAATTGGTTTTTAATGATCTTTCGGCGGATACCCCGGGCTTTACCAACGTTCCGGATGTAGTGGAACCAGGGGAAATTACTGAAATATATACCATACAGGGAGAGGGGCATACTTCGCCCTTGCTGAACAATACTGTAACGACCACGGGAATTGTAACCGTAGTGGATACTAACGGGTTTTACCTTCAGGACCCCTTGGGAGATGACAATATTGCGACCTCGGACGCTATTTTTGTATTTACTGGCGGTGCACCAACCGTAACTGTGGGAGATGAATTACAAGTAACGGGTACCGTGGACGAATTCTTTCCGGGAGGTGTTGGAAGCCGTAACTTGTCCACCACGCAAATAAGTAACCCTTCGATTTCCACTACGAATGCTGGCGTCGCTTTGCCCGTGGCGCAGATAATAGGCTCAAGTGGTAGGGTACCTCCCACCCAAAATATCGATGACGATGCCTTTGGAGCATTTGAACCAACAACGGATGGTATCGACTTTTTTGAATCCATGGAGGCTATGCTGGTTACTGCCGAAGATGTAGTTGCCATAGCCCCGACCAATGGATTCGGGGAAATATTTACAGTGGTTAATCAAGGCTTGGGGGCTTCCGTAATAAGTGAACGTGGAACTTTAAATATAAGCCCGGATGATTTTAACCCAGAAAAAATACAGATAGATGAGGACACGGGTATTTTGGATTTTGATCTGCCCCTTGTAAATGTTGGCGCAACCCTTGGTAACGTGACCGGTGTTATGGGCTATAGTTTTGGGAATTTTGAAATATTACCGACCGTTGATTTCAGCGCAAATGTGCAGAATCCAACCTTGAATCCCGAAACTACCTCATTAGTGGGTACAGCGGACCAATTGACCATAACCAGCTATAATGTATTAAACCTTGATCCCAATGACGCTGATGGGGATACCGATGTTGCCGATGGCCGTTTTACATCCATTGCCATGCATATAGTGAATAACTTAATGACTCCGGATATCATAGGTTTACAGGAAGTTCAAGATAATAATGGTTCTACGGATGATGGCACCACCGCAGCAAATAACACCTTACAAGCTTTGGTGGACGCTATTGTATTGGCAGGAGGTATAGCCTATGAATTTATTGACAACACATTGATTACAAATAATCAGAGTGGTGGTCAACCGGGAGGGAATATCCGAACGGCTTTTTTATATAATCCAAATCGGGTCGCTTTGGTCGATGGATCTGTTCGGGCCGTGGGAGGTCAAGGATCCGGAGAGGCTTTTAATGGAGCACGCTTACCGTTGGTTGCCACTTTTTTGTTCAATGGACAACAAGTGACCATAGTGAACAATCACTTTTCTTCCAAAGGTGGTAGTGCCCCAATATTAGGGGTAGAGCAGGATTTTGCTTCCCGTCAGGAAGATGTTACGGTAAATGGTAGTTTGGATGAGCGCCGGGCACAATCCCAAGCTGTTCAAGACTTTGTAGATGCTATTTTAACCACAGATGTGGATGCAAATATAGTAGTATTGGGGGATTTGAACGAGTTTGAGTTTATTTCTCCCGTATTGGACCTGGAAACCGATTCAGGACTGGTCAACCTAACTAATAATGTAAATGTGAATGAGCGATATAGTTTTATTTTTCAAGGCAACTCCCAGCAACTAGATCATATTTTAATTAGTAGCAGTTTAAACAATAACCCTGAAGTGGACATTGTTCATGTGAATTCGGAATTTCCGGATACAGATAGCAAAGCAAGTGATCACGACCCGGTGGTGGCCCTACTTACTCTAGGGAATACCACGGCA
>JBCBZE010000357.1:0-3417 GCA_039815505.1 Bacteroidota bacterium
AGATTGCCGCCAGGGAATTGGCAGCACAACAGAAAAAACAAAAAGAAGAAGCGGCAAAAAAACTAGCGGCCCAAGAAGAGGCCGATAGAAAGGCGGAAGCGGCGATAGCGTTAGCGGCACAGCAGAAAATGAAGGATGAGGAAGCCGCAAGAAAGTTAGCTGCAGATCAAGAAGCCAAGAAAAAAGAAGCTGCTGCCAGGGAATTGGCAGAGCAACAAGCAAATCAAAAGGAAGAAGAGGCAAAAAAGTTGGCCGCCCAAGAAGAAGCGAACAGAAAGGAAGCTGCCGCTAAAGCATTGGCCGCAAAAAGCGCCGTAGGTATAATTTTTAAAGTTCAATTATTGGCCAGCTCAAGGGATATGCCTTTACGATCGGAAGATTTCAGAGGTCTCAATAAACTTTCAAAAGAGCCCTACAATAATCTCTTTAGGTATATGTACGGTAACGTTAACACCCATTTCGATGCAAAACTTTTAAAATCCAATGCAGATGCCAAAGGGTATACCACCTCTTATATTGTTGCTTATAAGGAAGGGAAACGTATTCCCTTGGCGGAAGCGTTGAAATACGTTTCAGAATAATTGGCCGTCTTCTAAAAATTATTTCTAATTTTGTTAGGAACCGAAAAAAAATACGTTTGAAATTATCCAGGGAAATTAAAACAGGTATTATCGTTCTTGGTGGTATCTTCTTGTTCATCTTAGGATTCAGCTATTTAAAATCCGCACCTCTTTTTAACGACAGCAAAATCTTCTATGCAGTATACGACCAGGTTGGTGGGTTACAACCTGGCACACAGGTTTCCATCAACGGATTGGCGGTCGGTAAGGTGCAAAGCATAAAGTTTAAGGATAGAACCGGAAGTTTACTGGTTACTTTTTCCGTGGACAATAGTTTTGAATTTTCCACCAATAGCAAGGCACAATTATACGATACCGGGATAATTGGTGGTAAAGGGATACAAATAAAGCCGGTTTTCGATGGGGCGCGTATAGCAAAATCCGGAGACACCCTGCCATCGATTACAAAACCGGGATTAACAGAATTGGTGCAGCAGAACTTGGCACCTTTGCAAATGAAAATTGAAGGTGCTGTTTCCGATGCGGATTCCTTACTGATTAATTTTAACGAAATATTGGACGAGAAAACCAAACAGGATTTAAGGGAAGGTATCAGTGGTTTAAATTTGCTGATAAAGAACTTTCAAGGAAGTGCCAATACGTTGAACAAACTATTAAGTGACAATAAAGAACAGCTAGATAGTTCCATCACCAATATTAACCATATTACCGAAAATTTTTCCAAAATATCGGATTCAATTGCCAATGCCGGCTTGGCCAAGACCATGAAGAATTTAGAATCCACCATTGGGAACCTGGATATGCTTTTGGCAAAAATAGAGAATGGAGAAGGTTCTTTGGGCAAACTAACCAAAGACGAAGCCTTATATAATAATTTATCAAATGCCTCCAAAGAGCTGGATTTATTGCTTCAAGACTTCCGTTTAAATCCAAAAAGGTATGTGAACGTATCTGTTTTTGGAAAAAAACAAAAAGAATACACCGTTCCGGAAAATGACCCGGCGGAGAAAATAGACAATCAATAAATGGAATACCTTTCAAATATAATTTTTGGGATCCTATTGGTTTTTGGAATCGGTTATTTTGCGAGAAATGTAAAACGCCTGTCCAGAAATATAAAATTGGGCAAGGACGTTGATGTCACCGATAACAAGCCCCAGCGTTTTAGGAATATGGCGAAAATAGCTTTGGGACAGACCAAGATGGTGGTCCGCCCAATAGCAGGTGCATTACATATTATTGTTTATTTAGGCTTCATAATAATTAATATTGAAGTATTGGAAATCATCTTGGATGGCCTTTTGGGAACCCATCGGGTTTTTGCGCCACTCGGGGTGGTCTATGATTTTCTGATCGGTTCTTTTGAGATACTGGCACTTTTGGTAATCATTGGAATCGCAGCTTTTTGGATACGTAGGAATGTAATCCGTATACAACGTTTCATTAAACCCGAGATGAAGGGTTGGCCTAAAATGGATGCAAATCTAATATTGTATTTTGAACTTATTTTAATGGGCCTTTTTCTGATTATGAACGCATCGGACTATCAGTTGCAGCTCATGAACGCGGCCCATTACACCAAAGCGGGTGCTTTTCCGGTAAGCCAGTTTATAGCTCCTCTTTTCGAGGGAATGTCCGTTTCCAATCTTATTTTAGTGGAACGATCGGCGTGGTGGTCACATATTGTGGGTATATTGTTTTTCTTGAATTACCTATACTATTCAAAGCACCTTCATATCTTATTGGCATTCCCGAATACGTATTATGGTAAATTAAAACCTAAGGGTGAATTTGAAAATTTAGAGGCTGTCACCAAGGAAGTTAAATTGATGATGGACCCGTCTGCGGACCCTTTTGCAGCACCTGCGGAAGATGCACCTGTTCCAGAGAAATTTGGGGCTTCCGATGTCACGGATTTAAATTGGGTGCAATTAATGAACGCCTACACGTGTACCGAATGTGGAAGGTGTACAAGCGAATGTCCGGCAAATCAGACCGGAAAAAAACTGTCTCCCAGAAAAATAATGATGGATACTAGAGATCGATTGGAGGAGGTAGGGAAGAATGTAGAAAAGAACAAGGGTAAATTTATCGATGATGGTAAACAGCTTTTGGGCGATTACATAAGTCATGAAGAGCTTTGGGCCTGTACTTCCTGCAACGCCTGTGTACAAGCTTGCCCCATAAGTATAGATCCCTTATCCATAATTATGGACATGCGCCAATATTTGGTAATGGAGCAATCGGCAGCTCCATCCGATCTCAACAACATGATGGGAAATATAGAGAATAATGGTGCTCCATGGCCTTTTAATCAAATGGATAGACTTAATTGGGTAAACGAATCTTAGGATAAAGTAAAAAATATGAGTGGCAATATTAAGGTACCTACCATGGCGGAGTTATTTGCTGAAGGCAAACAACCGGAAGTGTTGTTTTGGGTAGGCTGTGCCGGAAGTTTTGATGATAGGGCAAAAAAAATAACTAAGGCATTTGTGAAAATTTTAAATAATGCCAATGTTAGTTTTGCTGTTTTGGGCACTGAAGAAAGTTGTACCGGAGATCCTGCAAAGCGCGCAGGTAACGAGTTTCTTTTTCAAATGCAGGCCGTCACCAATATAGAAGTGATGAATGCTTATGGCATAAAAAAAGTAGTTACGGCATGCCCCCATTGTTTTAATACCATAAAAAACGAATACCCTGGATTGGGTGGGGATTACGAGGTGGTTCACCATACCCAGTTTTTGAAACAATTGTTGGAAGATGGTAGGATGACCATGGAGGGAGGCCATTTTAAAGGTAAACGCATTACCTATCACGATCCCTGTTACTTGGG
>JBCBZE010000059.1:0-13193 GCA_039815505.1 Bacteroidota bacterium
CCTTTGAACATTACCATTGGCCGGGGAATTTAAGGGAACTCCAGAACGTAATTAAACGAGCCGTATTACTTACGGAAGATGATTATATTGACGTTGGGAACTTACCAAAACAAGTTACGGAGATTACTGTGGATAGGCCGTTGCCTGATGACTTTTCTAAAGAGACCTATGAAAAAGACCGAATAATAAGAGCTCTAAAAAGAACTAATTTTAATAAGTCAAAGGCTGCAAAGCTACTACAGGTTACACGCAAAACATTGTACAATAAAATCAACCATTATAACTTGGACTTGTAGTTAAGTAATGTTTTAATGCAAGCAATAGGGCAGTATTCTTATGCTGTAAATCTAGGAAGTCCCTTTTTAGTTTTTTGGGATGGGTACTGTTGGGTAAAAGTAGTTCCATTCTTTCCAAAATGGGAATAAGCTCGTGGGCTTTAATTTGGCGAAACATGGGTAGCATTCTGTGGGCCGTTTTATTTATCTTTACATAATCCCCCCTGTCCACGGCAGCCCTAAGTAACTTTATATTTTTGGCAGTATCTTCTATAAATGTCTGCAAAACCTCATCTACTGCTTCCGTATTTTCTCCAAGGAAGGAAGAAATTAGATCAAGACTAAAAAGATTGGATATCGTTTTGGGATCCGTAGTACTTTCTGGCGCTATGGACTGGATTCCCAATCTGGGGAAAAGTTCCTCTAAAACACTTAAAAGAGAACTTTTAGTAAAGGGTTTTTGCAGTATTTTGGCGAAACCCACATCGGTATAGGCTTTTTTTTCCAAATCCTTTCGTCCCGTCATGGCAATTATTGGTTGTCCCCTATAGTGCGAATATTTTTCGGATTGTAATTTCTTTAGGACTTCAAATCCATCTATATTGGGCATTTGAATGTCCGTTAGGACGACATCATAGAAAATGTTCATGTTTTCCTTTATTTCAATGAAATCATTAAAAATATGTGCGTTTACCTCTAGACTCTCGCATACTTCTTTCAATAGTCTTAACATGGCGGAATCGTCATCCAAAATTAAAATGGAAAGCTCGGTTTTAACAGTTGTAAAGGTCTGTTTTGGAACCTTAACAGGGATTTTGGAAATTTCCAAAGGAAGCGTTAAGGTAAATGTACTTCCCTTTTGTTCCTCACTTTTAAGGGATATTGTACCATTGAGAAGATCAATAAGCTTTTTGGATATGGTCAATCCCAGGCCATAGCCGCCATATTTTTTTTCTGTACTATCATCTGCTTGCGTAAACTCTTTGAAAATGAGTTTTTGCTTTTCTTTTTTAATTCCGATACCGCTATCCGAAACCTGAATGACCGTAGTATAGATATCATTGCTCTCCTCTTCTACAAAGGCCTTTACCTTTATAAAGCCTTCTTGTGTAAATTTATACGCATTACCAATAAGATTGGTCAGTATTTGTCGTATCCTGAAAGGGTCTCCTATAACCGCCCCATTAAATTTTTCATCAATGTCCAAGATGAGGTCTATAGTTTTCTTGTTATGTATTTCCCCAAGATTTTCCGAAGTTTCCGTAATCAAATCGGACAAAATAAAAGGAATGCTTTCGATTTTTATTTTTCCGGCCTCCAACTTGGAAAAATCCAATAGGTCATTGACCAAACTGTCGACATAGTGGGATGCGGACTTTACATTCTTAAGATACCTTACTTGTTTTCCGGATAGCCCGGTATTTTCCATAAGTTCGGAATATCCTGTAATAGTGTTCAAGGGTGTCCGCAGGTCATGACTTACCGTAGAGATTAACTGTTCCCTGCTTTTAAGAATAGATTCCGAATACTTTTTTTCCTTTTCCAGTTTTTGACGATAAGTCTGTATTCTCCAAAAATCCCGTGTAATCAAAAAAGTGAAAATAGCCACGATAACAAACCCCATGACCGCCGCAAAACCCGCTAAGCGTATACTTCTCCTAAATGCCGATTTTCTTTTAAGGTTGTCATTATATGTATTTACCATGATTTCCCTTTCAAAAGCGGAGACCATACTTCGTAATTGTTGCGAAAGCTCCAAATCGTTCCTATTGAGCTGCATTTCTTTTTGCGCCAATGACCGTTGCGCTCGGGTATCATTTTTTTTGGCCTTGTCCAAAATGGATTTTGAGGTGGCGAGGATAGAATCGATTTTTTTGGAACTGGAGACCTCAGAAGTGTTTTCGGGGATGTTCTGATTTAGATAAGCTACCCAATCTTCCAATATTTTTCGTTTATACGGTTCTAGCTTTTCTGGATTTTCATTGAAGTTTTTAACGGTAAGCTTCCCAAAGGAAGCCTCCATCTCATCTAGCTCTTCCAAGGCGTTGTCAAAGGAGTTGTTGGATGCATTTTTTACTTTAAGGTTTCTAAGCTCGTTACCATTGCTGACTTTTTCTTGCAACAGTATTTGTACACTGTCCAATAATCTTTTTTGATAATCACTTTCCGTGAGTAGTTTTAAAGTATCAATTTTGATGAGGACAGAATCTATTTTTTGCGCATAAGCGTTAAAGTTTTTTTTGGTCCTTGTTTGCAAGGCCAATTTAGAAAGACTTTCCGCCTCGTAAAGTTCAGTAAGCAAGGACCCGGTTTTTAACAGTTTGGCATCGTTCTCTTGAGATGTTTCGGTAGACAAAAAGACACGGACCTCCGATAAGATAAAGTACCCTGCCACCAAGGCCAAACATGCCAGAACAAGATAACTGAACATGACTTTTAAGGTGATTTTGTTCTTGGATTTGTTCATTTGGGGTATTGCTTAAGATAAGGCCTACCATATTTACGGATAAGAATAGCGTAAGGTTTATATATGGTCATTAATTATTCTTTACATTTTCTATGAAATGTAAAAACCCAAGACTATATTTGCACCATCTCAAAGGGGTGCTTTTTAGGATAGTTTTCCTAACAGGCTGAGATTATACCCAATGAACCTGGGCGGGTAATGCCGCCAAGGGATGGCGAAAGCCACTATTTGGAATTTCCAATGTTTCCTATGGAAACAAAAAATCATGTCTAATCTAGAATAATGACCCCTTTTATTCGTAACAAACGTATTACGAATGAAATTGCACTATTCAAATTTTTATTTTACCGCCTGTCTTCGCAACGTCGGTGCTATGCGAGCTTTAAAAAACAGTAAAAAGTATCGCATTAAAACTACATTCACGGTATTGGCCTTTTTTGGTCTAAGTATACCGGTGATCGCCCAAGAAAAACCTACCGATTCTTTAGTGGGTAAAAAAATTGTTCTCGATGAGGTCTTGGTATCGGCGTTACGCGTTACCAATGAATCTCCAGTAACATTTTCCAACCTAAACAAAGAACAGATTCAGTCCCGAAACCTGGGGCAAGACATTCCAATATTACTTAATTTTTTACCCTCGGTGGTTTCCACAACTTTTGATGGAACAGGTATAGGATATACGGATATTCGTATCCGGGGTGCGGATAATTCGCGTATCAATGTGACGGTTAACGGCATTCCTTACAACGATGCGGATAGTCAGACGACCTTTTTTGTGAATCTACAGGATTTTGCCTCCTCCATTGAAAATATTCAAGTGCAAAGAGGAGTGGGAACTTCTACGAACGGAGCTGGTGCTTTTGGTGCCAGCATCAATATTCTAACAGACAATTACACCGAAGATGCCTTTGGGGAAATCTCCAATGCTTTTGGGAGCTTTGACACACGCAAACATACGGTCAAATTTGGTACGGGTTTGTTGAACGATCATTTCGCTTTCTCCGGCCGCTTATCAAGAATTGAATCCGACGGATATGTAGATAGGGCATTTTCCGATCTCAGCTCTTATTTTTTAAGTGGCATATATAAAAATGAAAATACACTTGTGAAAGCGTTGGTCTTTGGAGGCGAAGAAATTACCGGACTTTCTTTTGTAGGATTGGACGAGGCCGGCTTGGAAGCGAACAGGCGTTTTAATGCCGATGGACAATTTTTTGATCGGGAAGGAAACCAGCAATTCTATGATAACCAGACCGATAATTATAAGCAAGACCATTATCAATTGCACCTAACGCACCAATTTAATGATAATTGGACAGCGAATCTCTCGTTTCATTATACCTATGGAAGGGGATTTTTTGAGCAATATATTGATGATGCTTCCTTATCCTTCTATAGATTACCTTCCTTTGAATCGGAAGGGATTACAGTAGAGAACTCTGATTTGATTACTCGATCACACCTTAATAGTGATTTTTATGGAACCGTGTTTAGCCTGCTCTACAAAAAGGATAAATGGGATGCGGTTTTTGGTGGAGGTTGGAACCGATATGATGGAGAGCAGTTCGGAGAGATTATTTTTGCCGATTTTGCCCAATTACCTTCCAATCCGACCCGTTTTTTTGAAAATGAAAGTGATAAGAAGGACTTCAATTTATATGCAAAGGCCACCTACCGGATAAATAATCAATTTTCCTTTTTTGCGGATGCCCAACTGAGAACAATTACTTATGATGCAAATGGTTCCTTGTTTGAGCCTGGAGCCACTTTATCGGTAGATGAAAACTATACATTTTTTAACCCTAAGGCCGGGATTACATATAAGGTAAACAATCAAGATAACATCTATTTTTCCTACGCAAGGGCCAATCGTGAACCAGCTCGAGTAGATTTCGAAAATGGGAATCCAGATCCGGAGCGCTTAAACGATTTTGAACTGGGCTGGCGCCATGTAACTACGGATTTTCAATGGAACGCAAACCTATACTATTTGGATTTTAGGAACCAATTGGTGCTAACGGGCGCTTTGGATGAAGTAGGTTTTCCCATTAGACAGAATAGTGGTAGCAGTTTTAGACTGGGATTGGAAATAGATGCCAACTGGAGTATTTCGGAAAAGTTTAAATTACAACCCAACATAGCGCTTAGTACCAATAAGAATCGTGATTTCTTCTTTGAACGTGATGGGGAGTTGCAAAACCTTGGGGACACTAATATTTCATTTTCTCCAGAAATTGTTGCCGGAAATGTATTTACTTTTACTCCGAATAGGGCATGGAGTTTTTCCTTCTTGTCCAAATATGTGGGGGAGCAGTTTATGGGGAACATAGATTCCGAAGTTTCACTATTGGACGCCTACTTTGTAAACGATTTGAACATTCAATATAGACTTACAAATTTAGGAATCATAAAATCTATTATATTCACTGGGCAGGTGAACAATATATTTGATTTGGAATATGAGAACAATGGTTTCTTTTTCACTTTTGATGATGATTTTACGGATCCTGGAACCGTAACCACTATTGAGGGAAATGGCTTTTACCCCCAGGCAGGAACCAACTTTTTGTTGGGAGCTACCATAAACTTTTAAACCACTATTGTTGATCAAGTTAGCATAAGAGTATGTATATTTAGTCTAGAAACGTAATCAATGGGCTATATGATAGTTCTATGGCAAGGACCTGCGAATTTAGATGAGTATATGGATTATATTGTGGGGGCCATACCCTTATTGGGGTTTGTTTTTTTAGGGGCACTTTACTTTTTACCTTCCATACTTGCGCTCTTTAGGGGTAAAACAAACATGATCGCCATTATGGCGCTGAACCTCTTTTTGGGCTGTACCTTGGTAGGTTGGGTGGTCGCTTTGGTATGGAGCTTGTCTGCAGATACTAGACCGCAGGTAATCGTTACCCAATCACATAACATACCAAAGGAGGCGGACAATATTGAAAAATTGGAAAAACTAAAAAAATTGTTGGACAACGGTACGATAAACGAACAGGAATATACTGTTCAAAAAAATAGGATTTTAAAATAGTTTTTGCGGATGATATGGGGTTTTATGACCTAACAAAGGAAGAACGCATCCCAAGGATATACCACCTTTATTGAGAACACTACAATACGATAAAACCGCTAGGGTCGGTAATCCTCTTGTCCATGTTCCAGATTAAATTTCCTATAAAAAAGGATGCTTGGAGACGGTAATCAAATCGCTCAATACACGGGGCAACAAGGAGTTGGTAAAAAAAGCGTTGGGCGAAATAGTGGATGTTCATGAACGGTATAAAGATTTTGCCATTTCAACACAGCGGCAGGCAATGCTTTACTTAGAAAAATACTATACCGGGAAACTAGATCAACAGATTACCATAAATGATGTACATGAGGTCTAATTAGCGCATCATAAATATGGTCAATGGCATTTTGATCTTCGGCAGCTATTGAAGGAAGATCACTGGCCGTGCTATTGGAAGCTAAATGCTCGGGCTTGGATGCACCGGGGATAACGCAGCTCACTTCGGGGAAATCCAATATCCACCGTAAAGCCAATGGTGCCAAGTTTTCATGATCGGGAAAAATAGCTTTTAACTCCTCTACGGCTTTCAGTCCGGTCTCATAGGGAATTCCCGAAAAAGTTTCCCCCTTGTCGAAACCTGCTCCTTCCCTATTAAAAAACCGGTGATCATCTTTTTCAAAAACAGTATCATTGGAAAACTTCCCTGTGAGCAGACCACTTGCTAAAGGTACCCTTATGATAACGCCGATATCTTTTTTTTGTACTTGTTCAAAAAAAAGCTCCTTGGGGCGTTGACGGAACATATTGAAAATTATCTGTACCGTACTTACATTAGGGTATTCTATTCCTTTAAGGGCCTCCTCCACTTTTTCTACGCTAATACCCAGTGCCTTTATTTTTCCCTCATCCTTTAATCGATCAAAGAGTTCAAATATCTCAGGGCGGTAATATACTTCCGTAGGCGGACAATGTAATTGTATTAAATCAATACATTCCAATCCAGTATTCCTTAAACTGTCCTCCACATATTTTCGTAATACTGTTGGCGTATAATTTAGATCAATGTGTGGATTGATTTGTCGTCCACATTTTGTGGCTACATAAATTTCCTTGTTTCTGTTACGGACCACTCTACCGACCGCTGCTTCGCTTGCTCCGGATTCGTACACATCTGCGGTATCAATAAAATTTACGCCACTATCAATGGCATCGTTCAGTATTTTTTCTGCAGAGGCATCATTAAATCCCGACCCCCATGTTCCACCAACCTGCCAAGTACCCAAAGAAATTTCGGAAACTTTAAAATCTGTTTTTCCCAGTCTTCTGTATTTCATTCCTAATTAGATATAGTAACCGTATTACCGCTAAACGTAGCCCTGTATTCCAACATATCAAAAAAACGACCTTCTCCTTCGGGCCTGTTTAAAAATTGCCCTGTGAACAAACTGTATTCATAATCCTCACAAGAGCATATGGCCGTCTGTCCATTTAGTTCGGTGGTAGAGCAGGAATTAGGTTCATGGTTGGGACAACTCGCCTCAAATACCCTAAAAGTGTTAAAACCGGTGTTGATCACAAAGGCACCTCTAGTTCCTACTCCCGGATTACCTACATAAACGGCATTGCCGGCATTGGTCAAAGGACTGTACAATGGGAGGTTAAGATTAAGATCAAAACGAAAACCAATTTCTTGTAAAAAAGGATTTCTATTGGTTCTATCGCTATCGCAAGATAGTAACAAAACCCCTAAAAATAGGGCATATATACATCTCATAATGTGTCTTATATTAAAGAAACTTAGACAAAATTGGGCAAAAATTATGTATATTTGCGTTAAATCCTCTCTAAAAAAGGGGATTTTCCTATTTATTAAACGATGACGACATGAGTAATGTATCTTACTACACTGCGGAGGGACTAAAGAATTTAAGGGAAGAACTAAATCACCTTAAGGATATTGAGCGTCCCAAGGCATCCCAAGCCATTGCCGAAGCAAGGGATAAAGGGGATTTATCAGAAAATGCCGAGTATGATGCCGCTAAGGAAGCGCAAGGTCTTTTAGAGCTTAAAATATCTAAACTTGAGGAAACTTTGGCCAATGCCAGATTGATAGACGAGTCACAATTGGATACGTCAAAAGTATTGGTATTATCAACGGTCAAGTTAAAGAATCGGACCAATGGTATGGAAATGAAATATACCTTGGTGGCCGAGAGTGAAGCCGATTTAAAATCCGGAAAAATTTCGGTCACGTCCCCTATTGGAAAAGGACTCCTGGGAAAAGAAGTCGGTGATGTTGCTGAAATTACCGTACCGAACGGCACTTTAAAATTTGATATTTTAGAGATTACCAGGGAATAGCAGATAGAAATCTTTATATTTAAGCCTATCAAAACAGATAGGCTTTTGTTTTTTAGTAACCTCCCTGACCATGTCAAGTATTTTTACAAAAATCATTAAAGGTGACATTCCTTGCTATAAAATAGCAGAGGATGAAAACTACTTTGCTTTTTTAGATATTAACCCGAATGCCAAAGGGCACACCTTATGTGTTCCCAAAAAGGAGGTAGATAAAATTCTGGATTTGGATGAAACCACTTATATGGGACTTATGGCCTTTTCAAGAAAAATAGGAATAGCAATAGAAAAGGCCATGGATTGCAAACGTGTAGGTATTACGGTCATCGGTTTGGAAGTACCCCATGTTCATGTTCATTTAATTCCTCTTCACAGTATGGAAAATGCAACTTTTCAGCACAAAACAAAGCTAACCCCGGACGAATTTGGCAAAGTAGCTGAAAAAATACGTGCTAAAATTCAATAATTCCTTCTACATAAAGGTATATCCCTGTACTTGTTAAAATCATAAGCACCAGTAGTAGAATATAGAAAAACCCGGTAAATTTTATAGAAGCTTTTTCAGGCGTCGCGGTTTTTTGATAATATTCAAATACACGCTCAATATCAGGAGTCCAGGTAACCGGATAAATTGATGAACCGCACTTTTTACATTTTATCTCATTAGTAACTTCCCCCGTTGTTCTATGAATAAATCTACCATAGCTATGTTTTTGGTAGAAAGTCAGCTTTAGCTCCTGATTAAAGCACTCAGGACAATTATTGGTTAAATCCGCCTCTCTTATTACTTTTAATTTTTCCTTTGACATCGCTACGAATTTACTTTAAGGGAAATTTGCATAATGGTACCTTCTTTAGAAGAGGACAGCACCTTGATTTTTCCCTTATGATACTCTTCAACAATTCTTTTAACCAATGACAATCCCAAGCCCCAACCCCTTTTTTTAGAGGTAAAACCTGGATTGAAAATTGTTTGGAAATCACTCTTGGCAATTCCGTGCCCCGTATCGGAGATTAAAATATGTACGTAATTTCCGTCCGGAACGATCTCAATTGCGATATTTCCTTTGCCTCTCATGGCATCAATTCCATTTTTTACCAAATTTTCAATAGTCCAGTTATATAGGGATCGATTCAAAAGAACGGGCATGTATTCCGCTTTTGAATCGAACGAAAATTGAATCAATTTAGAACTTCTTAATTTAAGATATTCGTAGGCATTTTTGGTTTCGGTCACAATATCATGCGACTCCAATTTGGGAAGCGAGCCAATTTTTGAAAAACGCTCTGTTATTGTTTGCAATCTGGAAATATCTTTTTCAATCTCTTTGGTAATGTCCGGGTTTATTTTTTCTGCTTTTAACAACTCGTTCCACCCTAATAATGAGGTCAATGGTGTGCCGATTTGATGTGCGGTTTCCTTGGCCATGCCGGCCCAAAGTTTATTTTGTTCGGAAGCCTTATTGGTCTTAAAAAAAAAGAAAATTACGGCTCCGAACAGGAAGATGATCAATAGTAGTGCTATAGGATAGAATTTCAACTTGTTCAATACTTCAGAATTCCCATAGTATAAGGTTGCCAAATGCTCACCCTTATCGTCTATGGAGATGGGCGTATTTTCGGATTTAAATTTCCGTATCTGTTTTTTTATATAAATGGTGTCCACAAGTAGTTCCCTAGGCATATTGTTAACTCTAATAGAGCTGTCCTTGTTTACCAAAATCATTGGGGTTGAGGTGTTGTTTTGAAAAACCCTTAAGGGTAGATTCCCGGGATCGGCATCTGCTGGTAAGGATAAAAATTCGGATTGGGCCGTTGCCCATATCTCCATTTTTAAGCGTTCTTCTTCTTTGAATTTTTTAAAAAAGATATTTGTATTCCATAGGATAAGACTTACGATAACGAAGGACGCTACGAGTAAAACAACATTTGATGTTTTCTTTTTGGGATTAAATACCATCCAAAAGATTAATTGCCCTTAAATATAGCGTAAATTGATAAAATATATGGTACTTACGCATTAGGTTGTTGTTTCATTTAGGGTACAATTTATGTACATTTGTAGCTTATGGGCAAAATGGTTTCTATACTTCCTGGAGAGCTTTCAACAGCCAAGTTACACGGCTATCTTTTGGGCGCTGTAGGACCAAGGCCTATCGCTTTTGCAAGTACTATAGATACTGATAAGAGACCAAATTTATCCCCTTTTAGTTTTTTTAATGTATTCAGTGCCAACCCCCCGGTCTTAATTTTTTCACCTTCTAGAAGGGTGCATGGGAATACGATAAAGCATACCTTGGAAAACGTAATGAATGTCCCTGAGGTGGTCATAAATGTGGTTAATTATGATATTGTGCAACAAATGTCCCTGACCAGCACACAGTATCTACAAGGAGAGAACGAGTTCAAGAAAGCAGGATTGACCATGTTGAAATCGGACTTGGTCCAACCTTTCAGGGTAGCGGAGTCCCCGGTTCAGTTTGAATGTGAGGTCATTAAGATAGAACCACTGGGAAAAGAAGGAGGAGCCGGAAACCTTATTTTCTCCGAAGTATTAAAAATACACGTTTCGGAATCCGTTTTGAGTGGTGATGGAGCGATTGATCAACATAAAATAGATTTAGTGGCCCGGATGGGGGGTAATTGGTACACTAGGGCTCAAAGTGGAATGTTTGAAGTACCGAAACCAATTTCTACCCTAGGTATCGGAGTGGATACTATTCCGGAACATATACGGTTAAGTACAGTGCTGACAGGAAATGATTTGGGGATGTTGGGGAATGTAGAGAGAATGCCTAATAAGGAAGAAGTAGCCGAATTTTTGGCTTCTTCCACAACAATACAACACATCATTAGTGCCGATGATGAGGAACGAATACATATAAAGGCGCAAGAATATTTACATAATAATGAAGTGCTTTCCGCATGGAAAGTATTATTAGCAAATACCTAGAAAATGGAAGTACAAGGAAAAATTAAAATGATAGGGGAGACAAAAACTTTTGGAAACAATGGTTTTAGGAAAAGAGAAATAGTGGTCACTACCGAAGAGCAATATCCGCAGCATATCTTAGTGGAATTTGTTCAGGACAAATGCGATTTATTGAACAATTATGGCGAGGGGCAAACAGTAAAAATAAGCATTAATATCAGAGGTAGGGAGTGGACCAATCCCCAAGGGGAAACTAAATATTTTAACTCTATCCAAGGTTGGCGTATAGAGAACCTACAAACGGATGATGGCGCGGTAAACGCCCCTCCTGTTCCACCAATGGACGCTTTTGAACCAGCGGATAATTTAAATGAGGAAGATCACGATGATTTGCCTTTTTGAGTAAATATTTCGATTTAAAAGAGATAAAGCTACCCCACTCTAGAGTGGGGTAGCTTTATTGTTGGAGACCGCTAGAACCTGCAATTCTATGCATAACAACGAATCGTTGAACAATAGAGTTTATTTTTTTTGCTCCCTGGTGACATCTTTGAAGCGGAGCATTTCCCATATTCTATTTGACGCACCTAGGTAATACCCTGTTTCATGTTTAAAGGTTTTAGGGTTTTTAAAGGTCCCGAACAACATATCTATAATGGGCAAATCGGTATAATTATATTTATGCACACCCTTGGCATGGTGAACGGAATGGCTTTCCGGGCGCTGAACAATATAACCTATCCATCTTGGGGTGCTAATATTTGCATGCTGAAAAATACCTAAAAAAGTAAGGGATAGTATGATAATGGTGATTGCATGTGGGGCAAGGCCCATAACCAAGGCAAAACTAATGGACCCTACCAGTGATAAACCTATCATATCGTTTATACTGAAAACGAAGGCGCTGGGTACATCCAGTCTTTCGGAGCTGTGATGCATTTGATGGGATACCCGAAATAAAAAATCAGATTTATGCATGCTAATGTGCCATCCGTATTGTACCAGTTCAAATACCAAAACGCCAAGAATAACCTGTGTGAATAGATTTAAAGAGCTTAAATCCATTAATTGATAAGCAGCTAAAAAGTTATCCCAAATAATGGGAATGTACGTGGTCAAAATCATGTAGGCCATAAAGAAAAGAAGACCCCTAAGCTTCCAGAATTTAATTTTTGGTAGTTCGCGGGCAGGGAACAGGGATTCCCACAGAAACAAGCCACCAAAAATAACATAAACGATAAGTGAAATAGGATCCAGTAGAATTTCTATAGGACTGGGTAATAATGCAATGAAGTTTTCCATGATTCTTAATTTAAATTTTTGCGGCAAAACTAGGAGCATTACAAAAGCTAAACTAAAAAACGGGCTTGACCTATGTTAGGAATTCATTTTTTTTCGGATTCTACTTAAACTTTCGGGATGTATGCCCAGGTATTTCGCAATTTTATTTACGGGTATGTGGGAGATATACTGCGAATGGGTTTTGAACATATCTTGATAACGCTCCTCGGCGGTCTTGGCCAAAAAATCCTTTTCTCTTTTTGCTTTGTCCAAATAGGCCCCTTCGGTTATGATTCTTGCCAATTGATTGGCTTGCAGTGAAGTATTATAGGATTTCATTAAATCCCCATAGGCAATCCTCTCTGCAAAACAATCGGTCAAGGCTACTATCTCTACATCTGAAGGTTGCTGTCTTAGAAAAGAGGTTAGAGCCGCGAACATTTGGTTTTCGAAAAAAAAATCGATCATTTTTTCGGACACATAGCTTTTGATGGACATTTCCGCAATACCCGAATTCAAAAAATACACGAACCCTTCAATTTGACCATATGTTGTTATGATCTCCCCTTTTTTAAATTCGACTTTTTGTACTGGATAAGGTAATTCGTCGTAAGAGGAAATTTCAACTTTTAATACATGATTATAAAACTCTATAAACTGCATTTTAGCAAGTATTAAAATGGAGCACCCTTAAACTTAACGTTATTTTTGTTTCCCCTCAAATAAAATAAAGTAATTTCATGGAAATAGCTTTTATAGGGATACTCAATAACGTGTATACATTTTAATTGTCATAGCTATTTTTGGAGTTTTTGCGTAACTTTAGTAAAACGAAGTTGTGAAAAAAGATAGGAC
>JBCBZE010000227.1:0-5776 GCA_039815505.1 Bacteroidota bacterium
AAAAAACTTTGATGCCTATATTTCAAAGGCGGTTTCTGAAGGAAAAGAGGCCGGTTGCTTTCGCATGCGGTTCGATAGCAATAGCCTGATCCTTAAACTTTTTGCGTGGTTTACCAAAATGAACTATACGATTTGTAGAGGTGGTGATCAATCCCTGTTCATTAGCCAGGAATTGTTCTTCAAAACCAATGGTTTCAATGAAGATTATATTATTTATGAAGACAACGAATTTATAGGACGCTTATATAAAATAACTCAATTTAAGGTGCTGTCCCAAAGGGTAAGGACCTCAGCAAGAAAATATGAAGAGAACGGATTGCTAAGGCTACAATATCATTTTAGTATAATACACCTAAAAAAGCTTTTTGGAGCTCCTCCAAGTGCGTTGTACGATTATTATAAGCGAAAGGTGGTTTAGTGATGGGGCGTCACTTTTTTTTGGACATATCCAATAGATATGCTTCCTGAAGCAAGAAACGAAGTTCGGCACGGTATGCTTCATCCAACTCGTTTACATCATGGATTATCTTTCTGGAAATAGTTTTGGTTTCTTCTATTTGTAAAAGTTCTTTAGACCCTACCAACTTATTTGCCCTGCAAAATCCTAAGGCAACGCCTTCCTTTAGATTACCCCAAGGTACGGCCGATGGCCATATAAAACAAATACGTGAGCGGTGATAATAAAATGGTACATTGTACGCCAATCGTTCCGTATATATTGGAAAAGAAGCTGCAATGATTTTCCTTAGGGCTTCTACGATAACCAATTCTTCCTGAGGAAGAAAGTCCAAAAAATCTTGGATACCCGTAAAACGTACTTTTTGAAATCTATTCATCTTTCGCAAAAGTGGCGAACGCATCAAAATGCTTCATTTGTACGGTCGAAAAATCAATCACCTCAAAATTTTTCATAAACTCCTCGTTCTGCTGTAGCTTTTGGGCGGCATTAATAGCATGTTCCTTACTTTCCCAATATACGATATCCAGAAATAGACCTTCCTCATTTACGGAAATAATGCGTTTTATAAAGCCGTTATACTTTTCCACAAAGACATTGCTCTTCTCCATCGCCGCCTTTGTTTCCTCCACATTGTACTCAAGTTTCTTTTTAAATGTCACCATTTCGATACATACCTCTTTTGCTTCCATAATAGATTGTTGTTGTGTAAATCCGAAAAATGGCAGTACTGCTACCATTGCAGTTACCAACTGTTTCATATGTTCTATATTAGTATGGGATAAAGGTAATGGGGGTCTATGACAACCCTATGTCGCGTTATGTAAAAAAGTTGCCTTTTTTTTCAAAATAATCGGAAAGCATAAACTGATTCGGAGGAAAAATGGCATCGGTCTTAATGATACGGGCTATACGGTCCGTTCTAAATTCGCGATGACCCTTTCTTAACCTACAATAGGCTATCAATACCCAGTGATCTTGTGTAAAATATATAGCCAAGGGCTCTATGGCCCTTTGGGTTATTTCTCTTTTGGACCCTGACCGATAGGTAAGTTCAAGTACCCTACGTTTGGTAATGGCATGCTGAAGCAAGCTTAAAGAATCGCTTGTTTTTTCTTTATTTTTTGTTCTTGAAGGCTGTATCCGCTCTTCCAACAGGTCTAGTTCTTGCTTATGTGAAGTACGTAAAACCGCTTTTACCTTTTCCACGGCCTCGTTAAACGCAGCTACCAAGGAACTATCATTATTCTGGTCAACTATCTTTTGAGCGGTAATCAAAGCATTGGCCTCGTCTTCCGTAAACATTAAAGGGGGTAATTGGTACCCTTCAACCAAAAAATAACCCACATTATGTTCAAAACCAATCGGCACTCCCGCCAGTGACAACGCCTCCAAGTCCCTGTAAATGGTTCTGGAGCTCACTTCAAAATGGTCTGCCAAATAAGCCGCTCTAAGGGTGGATTTGGCCTGTAATTTAATCAAGATGGCAGTAAGGCGATGTAAACGTTTCATGCTTCCGGTATGCATTTATGAACGTAAATATAAAGGATAGACCAGAAATGAATTTATTTCAGAATTAATAAATGACCTAAAAACACTACTTTTAATAAAAAACCACATTTTTCCATTTAAAAAAAGTCATCTTTGCGGCTTATGAAAGTAGTACCCCAGGCATTTTATCAACATCCCAAAATACAAAAAATCCTTATGGATGGACTCTCTTGTATTATCCAAAAAAGTGTGACCAATGCCGACCGCCAAAATCAAAGATATCTATCATCACATGCACTTACCCTTGTAATCAATGGTTCCCTGCAAATAGAAACCTTTGATGGGCAGTTGGACATAGTCCATAAAAACCAACTTATTTTTTTACCAAAAGGGATGTATATGATTTCAGATATCATCCCCAAGGATAAAACTTTTGATGCCATCGTTTTCTTTTTTGATGAGGAGGTAACAGACACTTTTCTTACGAATTTCGATAGTATTGATAATGTAATGCATCCCAGTACCTTAATTATGGATTATAATGAAGATCTACGCCTCTTCACTGATACTTTATTGACTTTGTACAAGGATAAACATTTGCATCAATTTACAAAACCCAAGCTATTGGAATTTTTGCACCTTATTGGTCTTACAGCGCAAGGAGACAAATTTGTACAGAACTTGCAGGCCATTAAGAACAGGGAAAAGAAAAGTGTAAGTACCTTTATGGAAGAACACTACGACAAACCTTTGGATATAGAAGACTATGCTTACTTAACGGGTAGGAGCGTATCTACTTTTCAAAGGGACTTCAAGAGAAAGTTCGCTATTTCCCCAAAAAAATGGCTCATTGAAAAGCGTTTACAGAAATCTGCCCAACTCCTTAAAAAAAACAGTTATTCCGTTACCGATACAATGCACCAAGTCGGTTATGAAAATACCTCTCATTTTATTAAAGCTTTCCATAAGAAGTTCGGCATATCACCGAAACAATTTCAAATTCAGCATCGAAAAGATATTCTCATCTAAGCTTTTGACCGAAAAACACCATTTTTGAATTATTGTCCAATTATGAACTTCTGGTAATCCGCACCTTTACACTCATTAATCCTAAAATTCAATCTTATGAAACTATTGAGAATAGATGCAAGTTCTAGAACGGAGTCCTCTGAAAGTAGAAAAATGGCGGATAAACTTATGCATCAGTTAAAAAACAGTTACCCTGATACAACAATCACCATACGGGATATAATCGGCTCTCCTCTACCACATATTACCCAGACAACCATCGAAGGTTTTTATACACCTGAAGATAAGCTTACGGAAACGCTGTTAGAGGCCACACAACTATCGGATACCCTTATTGATGAGCTCAATGAATGTGACATATTGTTGATCAGCACCCCTATGTACAATTTTGGAGTGCCTTCCGCTCTTAAAGCGTGGATCGATCAAATAGTGCGCATAAACAGAACCTTCGGTGTTGCGGACGATAATTCATTTTACGGAATGGTAAAACACCTTAAAGCTTATGTTATTACGAGTGCAGGGGCGGTATATTCCAATGAAAGCATGGAAGATTTCGATTTTTTAACTGGCTATTTACAAACCGTACTTGGACTTATAGGTATCACCGATGTGACATTTTTACCTCTGGAAGGCACTACATTGGATCCCGACACATTTTCTACTTCATTGAAAAAAGCGGAGGCAACAATTTCTAAACTATAGCTTAATAAACAAAAAAAATCTGAAATGATACAAGCAGCATTTATAGGATTGGGCATCATGGGTAGCCGTATGGCATCTAATCTTCAACAGCAAGGCCATAAACTAACGGTCTATAACCGCAGCAAGCAGAAAGCTGAAAATTTATTGCAAAACGGGGCCAATTGGGCAGATAATCCCGCCGAGGCGGCAAGAGGCAATTCTGTACTTATCACTATGTTATCTACTCCAGAAGTAGTAGAGGAATCCGCCTTAGGGAAAAATGGCTTTTTAAAAGCCTTGGAAAAGGGAAGTATCTGGCTAAATTGTAGCACCATCAATCCATCGTTTTCTAAGAAAATGGGATCCATTGTCCAAGATATGGGACTCCGATATATTGATGCCCCTGTGGCTGGCACCAAAGGTCCGGCAGAAAAAGGGGAACTGGTTTTTTTGGTAGGTAGTGGAAAAGAAGACCTCTTGGAAGTGCAGCCTTTATTGGATGTCATGGGAAAAAAAACCATTCATTTAGGTGCCGTGGGCCATGGTTCCAATATGAAAATGCTCATTAACTTATTATTGGCGCAATCCATGTTGGCATTCAGTGAGGCCATGGTACTTGGAAAAGGAATGGGCCTTGCCGAAGAAACCCTCTTCAATGTATTGTTGAACGTGCCCGTAACGGCACCTTTTCTAAATTTGGTACGCCCTAAATTGGAAAATGGCGACTATGCGGCCAACTTTCCGTTGCAATGGATTCAAAAAGATCTACATCTAGCTGCGACCACGGCCTATGAGCAAGGTATTGCGACTCCGTCCTTAAACGTTGCAAAGGAAATTTTTGCGCTGGCCAAACAAAGTGGATATGCAGAACAGGATTTCTCTGCAATCTATGACTATTTACAATCTTCTAAATAAAAAAAGTAACGCTTCATTTAAAATTAGAACATTATGCATACAAAACGGATTTTTACTTTTATACTCACTTTGTTCATCACCGTTACCGGTGTTGCACAAGACGGAAAACAGCTGGTGGCCGAGATGATCGAGGCGGCCGGTGGTAAACAGAATTTTTACAAGCTCAACAATGTAACCTATGATTATGAATACCGGAATTCTGTTATTCCCATTACCTTGGTGAACCATGAGACTTATGTATTCGATAAAGAATTGTCCTATGCAACCTATACTGAACATAGTATGTCCGGTGCCAATGGGGAAAAGGTGATCGAAGGATATGACGGTACGGAAACTTGGGTTATGATCGATGGAAAATTAACGGACAATGAGCAGGCCAACGGATTTGCCAAATTCATACGAAAAACCAATTACTATTGGTTTGCCATGTTCTTTAAATTATTGGATGATGGCGTTAACCATACATTTAAAGACTCCAAGAACGTTAATGGCAAGGAATACAATCTTGTAGAAATAGGCTTTGGTAAAAATATAGGGGAAGTGCAGGACACTTATTTATTATATATTAACAAGGAGACCAAATTGATAGATCAGTTTCTGTTTACAATACGAGGTTTTGGTATTGAAGACCCTCATCTTATGGTGATGGAATATGAAACCGTAGATGGGATTAAAATTGCCAGTAAAAGAAAATATATTACAACGGACTGGGACGGCAATATTATAGGAGACCAGTGGATAACTACTAATTGGACCAATATTAAATTCAATACGGATATTGATAAATCGAAGTTCCAAAAACCTACAAATTAATAATTGTAACCTCCTGTCCGTTCGTTTGGAGTTGAGATATTGAACTCCGTACGAGAACGGACAGGTAGTTAAACCCTCTATTTCTCATAATCCAGCAAAACGCCCTCGGTAATCCATTTAGCTAGGGCTTGACGGTTATCAGGATCCAGAATACGTCTTTGATCTTTTTTGTTACGGATATTACCTATTTCGATATAGGCCATGGCCGGAAGTGTATTTTTAACCATATATAAATTGCTCCGATCAGAAAATGTTCCAGAATACGGGCGGTTAGGTTGGTATTTGCCATACTTCTTTTTAAAAGTCTCATGGATACTTTCCGCCAACCTTTTTCCGTTTTTACTCTTTTCATGATGGTAGAAAAACACATCTATATTTTCTCCAGCCCCC
>JBCBZE010000037.1:0-16854 GCA_039815505.1 Bacteroidota bacterium
AATCACTAAAATTAAATAAGAAAAAGGCTTACATTTGATATTGCTATGAACTCCCAGATGACTACAAAATTACATCTTGTTTTTTCAATAACCATACTTTTTGTTTGCTTTTACGGGAATGCACAGAGCGATTACTGGCGGTCTGAAACCAAGCGTAAGGTGTTTATGGGTAAATCCGTCCAAAATTTGGAGGCGGCAAAGACAAAGATCTTTACACTTAAGCAAGACGATTTTGAGAAGCAATTGTTAGCTATAGGGATCTTTAAGAACAGTTCCAGAACTGTTTATTTTCCCAATGAAAATGGAGAGCTCGTGCCTTTTATGGTATCAGAATCATCTGTATTGTCACCATCACTGGCCCAAAAATATCCAAAGATAAAATCGTATATGGGCCATAGTTTACTGAACAAAGGCGATAGGATACGCTTTAGTGTTTCCCACAATGGAATACAGAGTATGGTGGTATATGCAGATAGCAGACATACTACCTTTATACAGAAAACTTCCAAGGAAGGCGATGATTATGTGGTGTATAGCAAGGACGCTAAAAATAACGCAAATACCAATTTTATATGTAATACAAAATCGGAAGTGGAAAAAGACCTGGGAAGCACTTCACTTAAATTGGTAGATGATCAAACTTTAAAAAAATACAGGATTGCAGTTTCCGCAACGGGGGAATATACGGCTTTCCACGGCGGAACGGTCGCTGATGGATTAGCCGCTATAAATGCGACATTGACAAGGGTTAACGAAGTTTTCGAAACCGATTTGGGCGTTACTTTGGAATTGGTGCCCAACAATGATTTGATTGTATTCACCGACGCGTCAACAGACCCTTATACGGGAAATCTAAATGTACAGGCCCAAAGTACGTTAAGTAGTATCATTGGGGAAGCAAATTATGATGTGGGCCATGTATTTAATGAAGATGTCAATAATGGGAATGCCGGAAGCATAGGTTCTGTATGTGTCAATGGAATCAAGGGGGGTGCATTTTCTTCGGGCAGCCCCCCGGAAGGGGATGTATTCGATCTCGATTTTGTAGCACATGAGCTGGGACATCAGTTCGGGGCCAACCATACATGGTCCTTTGATTTTGAGGGTACCTTGGTACAAGCAGAACCAGGCAGCGGAACCACTATTATGGGATACGCCGGTATTGCGGGAGAAAACAATGTGGCACCGGATGGCGATGATTATTTTCATTATAATAGTATCCTTCAGATCACGGAATATCTGGAAACCACCTCATGCGCCGTTGAGACGGCTCTTACCAATAATCCGCCGGTAATTAATTCCCAAGGTAATTTTAGTATTCCAAAGTCTACCGCTTTTGTGCTTACGGGAGATGCGACCGATGTGGACGGAGATATACTTACCTATGCATGGGAACAGATAGATGATGGTCTTGTTACCACCACCACATTTGGACCCACAAACCCCGGTGGGGCCAATTTTAGGTCCCAGCGCCCTTCTAGCAGTCCGCAGCGCTTTTTTCCACAACTGTCGAGCGTGGCACAAGGAAATCTTACCCAGACCAATCCTACCATAAATTCTGCCTGGGAGACGGTCTCCGATATAGAAAGAGATATGAATTTTGCACTTACCGTTAGGGATAATGCAAATGGGGGAGGCCAAGTAGTGTCCGATATTGTCAATGTTCAGGTAATAAACGCTTCCGGCCCTTTTACGGTTACTTCACAGGCCTCCAATGAAACCTATGAAGCGGGTACGGTTCAGCAAATTACATGGAATGTGGCCAATACCGATATAGCTCCTGTAAATGCACGGACCATCGATATTTTATTATCCACGGATGGCGGATTGAACTTTCCAACTGTTTTGGCCGAAAACGTTCCCAATGATGGAATGCATACCATATTGCTACCGGGAATTACAACTACCAATGCCCGTATTATGGTAAGGGCGAACAATAACATATTCTTTGCGGTAAACGCTTCTGATTTTACCATCCAAGCAGCGGAAATCGTATTGAACTTCACTGATTTGGAGTTTGTAGTCTGTAAACCGGATGATCTGGACATACCATTTCTCTATGAAACCGCTATAGGGTTCAATGAAGAGGTTGCCTTTACATCTACTGGGGCACCAACGGGACTGAATGTTTCTTTTTCACCTACCACGGCAACAGCTGGTGATACTCCGGTAAATATTGCTTTTTCCGGAACAACCGCTGTTCCGGCAGGAATTTATCCCATTGCGATTACCGCTACTTCGGCAACAACCACTAAGGAAGTGGTCATAGATGTGCACATAAACGAAAATACGTTTTCGGATACAGTACTGCTTTCTCCCGTGAATGGGGCAGTAGATACTGGAATACGACAGACCTTTCTTTGGGAAGCCAATCCGTTGTATACTGCATACGATATAGAAATAGCCACGGATAATACCTTTAGCACTATTGTAGAGGCTGCTTCGGTAATCTTCAATTCATACGTGTCTTCCAATTTGGAAGAACAGACCAATTATTTTTGGAGGGTAAAACCTAAAAACGAATGTGGCGAAGGTACTTTTGGGACGCCCTTTAATTTTACGACCACAACTATAAATTGCAACACGAGGGTAGCTACGGGCCTACCTTTGGAAATTTCATCCGTGGGTACACCGACCGTAATTTCAAGAGTTTCCTTTTTGGATGATCTCCCGATTGCCGATGTGAACGTGATCTTGGATATAGATCATAGTTTTCTGCAAGACCTGATCATAAGCTTAACCTCTCCTTCCGGAACAACGGTAACACTTACTTCCAATTCTTGCGGAAACTTGGACAATATAAATGCGGTTTTTGATGATGATGCCGCTGCTTTCATTTGTAACGGTACCCCGGGAATCAGCGGATCGGTCGGTCCCTTAGGCTCTTTGGCATCTTTCAATGGAGAATCGGCCTTTGGGGAATGGACATTGACCGTTACGGATACCGCCCCGGCGGATGGGGGTTCCTTAAACGCATTTTCCTTGGAAATCTGTGTGGAAGGGGAATTTGAACCCGATGAAGATGGGGATGGTGTTTTTGATACCCTGGATTTATGTCCTGGAACGCCGGCGGGCAGTGAAGTGGATACAGATGGGTGTCCGGTTTTTAGATTTCCGACAGATAATTTCAGGGTGGCTATCCAAAGCGAATCCTGTAATGCCAATAACGATGGGGCCATACAAATCGATGCTATGGATACTTCCATAACCTATACGGTTGATATCTCTGATAATGGAGTTAATGAGAACACCAACTTTACAGATTCCTATACATTGGACAACTTGATGGCCGGCACCTATACCGTTTGTATAACAGGAACGGATAATACCATTGATTATAAGGAATTTTGTTTTGATGCCGTCGTAAGTGAGCCACAACTATTAAACGTAACTTCTTTGATTTCGGAAGATGGTACCCAATTGATGTTGACCTTGGAGGGAGGAGATCAATATACGGTTGAGTTGAATGGAACTTCCGCTCAAACGCAGGATTCGGAAATTACGGTTCAGCTGACCAATGGCTTAAATACACTTAAGGTTTCAACGGATTTGCCTTGCCAAGGCACTTTCGAGGAGCAGATTTTCGCATCTGATCAACCCATCGTATACCCCAATCCTTTTGTTGATATTATCCAAGTATTTTTAGGGACGCAAACAGATGTTGTGGATGTTACCGTACATACTTCGGATGGAAGGCTGATACGTAATACGAGATACGCGGTAAACGGTAATGAAATGGGTCTTGATTTTACGGGATTGCCTTCGGGCATGTATTTTATTACGCTGAATGGACTTGGCGTTAAGGGAACCTATAAAGTCTTAAAGCAATGAGGAATGTTATAAAACTGCTATTTTGTTTATTGGCCATAGGATGTGGTGGAGGCGATGATGCACCCTCTCCTCCCCAGAGCGCCCTTTTGGAATTCCCTTTGCAGAATTCCGAATGTACGGCCGGCGTGGACGTAAATGGGACCACAACAAGTAGTTTGGAATTTCGTTGGCAAGCTTCCAATAACACGGATACATACGAATTGAGGGCTACCAATTTAAATACAAATACAACTCAATCCGCAAATACACAAACTACGGCCGCAACCCTTATTTTGGAAAAAGGGATTCCATATTCATGGAATATCACTTCCAGAAATTCGGGAACAAGTGAAACGGCGATCAGTGAAACATGGTTGTTTTATAATGCGGGTTCACAGACCACATATGCGCCATTTCCAGCTGAGGTTATCTCCCCTAGATCAGGTGCTTCCGTTCCCGCTGGTGAAAACGGTGAGGTGATATTGGAATGGTCCGGGTCCGATGTAGATAACGATATCGAAAGTTATGAAGTGTATTTTTCCGCAAGTTCACCTCCTGAGGTCTTAGTTGGTTCACCAAGTGCGGGCACCACAAGTTTTTCGGTAGACGTTGCTCCAGATGCTATTTATTACTGGAGAATCATTACAAGGGACAGTGAAGGAAACACTTCTGATACAGGTATTTTTGAGTTTAGGGTAATTTAGTCAGGTACCATTAAACCGATTCATGGTATTTGTTACGCCCGAAAACACAAAAGACCTTATAATTTCAGTAGATTGCCTTAATCGTTCGGGAAGTGCTTGCTTTTCTTTCTCGTTCCATTCCCCTAAAACGTAATCTACTTGCCTACCTTTACTGAATTCTGCCCCTACACCAAACCTGAATCGATTATATGCACTGGTTTGTAAGGTATTTTGCGTGTCCTTTAACCCATTGTGTCCACCGTCACTACCTTTGGTCTTTACCCGAAGTGTTCCAAAAGGGAGGTTGATATCATCTGTAATGACCAAGGTGTTTTCCAATGAAATTTTTTCTTTTTCCATCCAGTATTTTATGGCCTTCCCACTACGATTCATAAAAGTTGAAGGCTTTAGCAATAAAACACTTTTCCCCTTTATTTTTACGGTGGCAATATCGCCCAACTTTTCGGTAGCGAAGGAGCTGTCTTCTTTTTCTGCTAGGGCATCGACTATTTTGAACCCAATATTATGTCTGGTATGGGTATATTCACTCCCTATATTCCCCAAACCTACAACCAAAAATTTTTTCATAGGATCCCGTTCTTCTAGAACATTATGGCTTTTCCCCAAAAGGGAACTTAAAAATCGAAACATGGATAGGATGTTACGGATGTAAAAATACAAAAGCATCCCGATAGTGAATATCGGGATGCTTTTCTGAACATCATATTTAAAAAAGTCCTATTCGTTGCTTTCCGCAGTTGCCTCAGCAGCTGGAGCATCACCTCCTTCAGCTGTTGCTTCTGCTCCTTCAACGCCTTCTTCTTCCTCTTCGTCATCATCGGCAACGGCCGTACGTGCAGTTTTAACTTGTACTACCACCGTGGTATCCGGATGTAAAATGGTGAAATCATCATTTAATAAAGAAGCTACGGATATATTTTGACCAATCTTTAATTTGGAAATATCCACATCAAAGAAATCGGGTAGATTGTCCGGTAATGCTTTAATGGCCAATTTCCTTTTTCTAAACAACAATCGACCACCATTTCTAACCCCTGGTGAATTCCCTATTAGTCTAACCGGGATATTCATGGTTACTTCCTTATCCTTGAATAATTGATAAAAATCTATGTGTAATATCCTGTCGGTTACGGGATGAAATTGGATGTCCTGCATTACGGCTTCCACCTTTTCACCGTTCTCCAAATCAACCACAACGGTGTGGGCATTGGGGGTATACACTAAATCTCTGAACGCTAGTTCTTCCGCTGAAAAGTGTAATGGTTTATCCCCTCCGTATACCACGCAAGGAACCTTTCCAGCATTACGTAGGGCTTTCGTTGCCTTTTTGCCCACGCTTTCTCTTTCTGATCCTTTAATTGTAATTGACTTCATTTTATATATTAAATTAAACTTTGTTTACATTAAAAATTTTGAGGCTATCGATGTATTGTGATGTACTCTGTGCATAACATCTGCGAACAAATCGGCACAGCTTAATACTTTCACCTTTTTACTGTCTTTTTTTGAAGGAATGGAATCTGTGATGATCAATTCCAAAAGTTGGGATTTTTCTATTTTTTCATACGCACCGCCAGATAGAAGTCCATGTGTGGTTATCGCCCTGACACTGATAGCACCTCTTTCCATCATTAAATCGGCAGCTTTCGCCAAGGTACCCGCTGTATCGACCATATCATCTACCAATACCACATTTTTACCTTTTACATCCCCAATAAGCTCCATATGGGATATGACATTGGCCTTGGCCCTTTGTTTGTAGCAGATGACCACATCGCTTTGTAAAGCCTTTGAATAGGCGTAAGCCCTTTTAGAACCGCCCATATCGGGGGATGCAATGGTTAAATTATCTAGATTTAAATCCCTAAGATAGGGTAGGAAAAGGGTAGAGGCGAACAAATGGTCTACCGGTTTTTCAAAGAATCCCTGGATTTGATCGGCATGCAAGTCCATGGTGATGATCCGTGTTGCGCCAGCAGCTTCCAACATTTTAGCAATTAATTTAGCTGCTATGGGAACACGGGGCTTATCCTTTCTGTCCTGTCTTGCCCAACCAAAATAGGGCATAACGGCCGTAATATGCCGGGCAGATGCACGTTTGGCGGCGTCCAACATCAGCAACATTTCCATTAAATTCTCGGAACTTGGATTGGTAGAGCCTATGATGAAGATTCGGGCACCGCGTACCGATTCTTCAAAAGAAGGTTGGAACTCACCATCACTATATCTTGAAAAGATAACGTTACCTAAATGGGTGCCATATGATTTTGCTATTTTTTGGGCCAATGCAGTACTCTGCGTACAAGCAAAAATTTTGGGTTCAGGAACCGTATAGGACATGGCTAATGTATTGTTATATAGTTTATTGGCACCCCTTTCTTAAAAGGAGGTGCAAATTTAAAAATTTATTTGGGTTGCTAAAGGATAATTGTTGTTATTTTTTGAGGTAGAATAAAAATATTTTTTAGTTTTGCAGTCCTCTTATTTGCCTTGGTCCTGCCAAAGGCAGATGCGGCGAGATTGAAATTTTGAGACAATGGTTTAGCTTTATGGATTATCTAGCTTAACTTATAATTATATTTATGTCGGCATGACTATCAATATAAAGGATAGGATTGGAAGACATAATAAGGGTAGAGAAAGGATAACCAAGCCATATGCACCTTTTCGATTACTATACAAAGAAGTGTGCAAGGACAGGATAGAAGCTCGTAAACGAGAGAAATATTGGAAATCTGGGATAGGTAAAGAAAAGCTCAGAAAGCTAAGGGGTGATTTAGAGAAATAACCCCCTTTTAAATGCCTCGGTGGCGGAATTGGTAGACGCGCCGGATTCAAAATCCGGTTCTGCAAGGAGTGTGGGTTCGATTCCCACCCGAGGTACAAAAAAGCTTAGATGAAAATCTAGGCTTTTTTTTATGCTCAGGTACAACATTTTGCTTTTTTTTAAAGGTAATTTGGAATTGTATATTTTGATGTCTTTTAATAACAAAATTCATTAAATAGTATAATAAGGTGTCCCTTAAAACCTTAGTTTTACGAAACAGATAAATTGATTCATACCATCTTTTGGTAGATTTTAAAGAATAGATCAATAATTAGTTTTACTCTTTCCACTCTTCTTTGGCCGCATTTAAATCCGAAGTGAATTCTGGGTTGCCCCACATGGCATTTAACATGTCGTGGGCAAGTATTCTTGAGGCTTCCTCGTCACTCGGATAATGAATGCCCATAATCTCCCTTGATTCACCGATTTCATAGGCTATCTTTAAAAACCCGTCGCGTTTTTCGGGAAGCAGTTCGCTCCACGTAAAAGCTTGGATATAGGCCCATAAGGTATGCCCGCTGGCAAAAGAAGGGGAGGACATTAGTGCTAGGGGTTCCAGTTTCGGCTCGAGGTCATAAGGTCGGGCACGCAATAGATGGTACTTGACGGTAAACTCCATGATACGCATGTCGGTTGTGACCCCTGCCAGTAATTTTGCGGTCGCAGGATAAGTTTTGTAACTACATTCATCTCCTATCAAAGCGCGACCTAAGTAAAACAGATCGTGCATGTTCTTCGAATACTTCTCATGATCTTTTTTGACGCTTATATGTGGCCAATATCCGATCGGTGCCAAAATCTCGGAGGCTCTGGCTTCTTGTTCCTTTGTTCTTTTAGCTTGCCATTCCAATAAAAAATCCAATTCTGCTCTAGTTCGCTCGGAGCTATTGGCCGGAAATTTTAAGGAGGTCTTCAGTCCTTCTATCTGTGGTGCTTTCAAATAATATGGGCTTGCCATAACGTAAAGTAGCGCAACAGGATGATATTTGCTTACCGGAAATCTCTTGCTTTCAAGTTCGTAATCGTCAGGATTGGGTTCGGAATCAAGCTTTCCTAGAACCGCATAGTGATTTTTGGCAGGCTCCAAAGGATGAAGGGCCTGTGACACGACATTCAAGCACGATATCAAGAGCAAAAGACAATAATATTTGGCCATAATCGGGAGGTTGTTTTAACAAATCGTTTATAGACGATATACGAATATATAGTGATATCCGATCAAAGGCAAATTGACTTTGACCTATGTCGCTTAGTTGATAATAGATTTCATAAAAAGGGTTAGTATACCATACTGATTTCAGAGAAAGTCAAAGTTTTTTAAAATCTTGGTTTTTTCAACCCAACTTGTCCAATAAAAATAAATGCAGCTACGACCTAACTCCGAGATTATTTGTAATACCTCTTTATACTGATAATTAAAGGACTCAAAAGTTCATTTCCCGCCTTTCGTATAAGTCTTACCGCCTTTTGTATACTTTTTTCTGTGTTTTATTAAACAATTTTGTACCAGAAATTAATCTCAATGGCTTCTTGGCATCAAAATAGACAAAGCAAAACAATAGGAATACAGCTTTTGGTCGGCATATTGGTCTTTTGGTCTTTTGGCAGTTTTGGCACAAAAAAAAGCTACACCTTTCATGAAGGCTTTAATGTATACCATATTACCCAATCATTTGCCAATATATATATCGTTCAACAAGAAGATAAGCTATTGATGATAGATTCTGGAAGTCCCGGTAAGGGCAAAAAAATCGAAAGAAAACTACTTGACAGTGGCATTAATCCCAGGGATATCGATTTTTTGATATTGACCCATGGACATCCCGATCATGCAGGTAATGCAACCTATTTTAAAGAGAAATTCGGAATACCGGTAGTAGCTGGCAGAGGGGAGAAAGAAATGATAGATAAGCAAGGGGGAGACAACAACCTATGCCCAACAAGCTTCATGGGGCATCTGGTCAAAAGGACGATTGCCCAAAAACGCTACCCGTCATTTATACCCGATTTAAGCATTGACAGTCCCTTTAATTTGGAGGAATTGGGATTTAAAGGAACCATTCTACCCTTACCCGGACACACCAAAGGATCGTTGGTAGTGACTATTGGCGATGCTGTTTTTGTAGGTGACATTGTTCGAGGAAAAATCTTGAACAAGAAAAAGCCCACAAGGCATTTATTTGTTTGTGATCCAATTCAAAACTTAACCAATCTAGAACGTATTGCACAATTAAGGGATATAAATTATTGGTATCCCGGTCACGGTGGGCCAATTGCCTACAAAAGCATGAGACAATTTATCAACAAAGAAAAACTAAAATGAAAAAAGTTATGAAAATTACAGGAATAAGCTTGGGTACTTTGGTGCTGCTCTTTGCGGTTTGGCACGTATCCCAAGCGCAGTCCATTGCACCAACACAAAGTATGGTCCCCAATTTTGAAGGAAAATTTTTGGCGATATCAGATGCTGACATGATTGCCGGTGCTTACGCCAATGGCAAATTAAACAAGGTGAAGGACATCAAAGATCGTTTGGTGTTGGTAGAGGGGACCACCAGTTTATCAAACGATAGCAATACACCGCACGTAAGCAATTCGGTCATTTCATGGCCTGCCATTTTAGAATGGAACCCGGACCACCAATACGCATATATAGCCGAGACAAGAGCGGTTCATGAAGGTGATTCCCAAGAAATGGAAAATGTGTTCACTGATTTTCCCAAAGGAAAGAAAATTACCGTAGTGGATTATACCGATACGACTTCCCCTCGCATCATTCAAGAAAAAGAGGTAGGCGAGAATATTCAGGGCGTCAGTATGAACGCTTCGGGTACATTATTGGCATCTGGATCCACTGAAAAGGGAAGAGAACTACTGGTAATGACTTTAAAAGAAGGGCTTGTGCAAGATACCAGCTACTTTACCCATGAAGGTATTGCATCAAAAGATACAGGTAATGGCGGCATACGCACCATAGAATTCCATCCTGCTAAAGATATTATTGCAGCCAATCTCAACAACACCCATGTGATTTTCTTCAAGATTGTAAACAATGGAGGTAAAATAGGTGTTGAACAACTAGGGGAAACCTTGGAAGTGGCCAAACGTTGGAGTGTAGGCAACTGGCATCCTTCTGGCAATTATTTTATTCTAAGTGATTTAAAATGGGGAGATGGATTGGGCGCAATTACGCATGGTAAGGGCGAATTGGTATCCATTGGATTTGATGAGCAAGGCAACCATACCATAGTGGATAAGGAGAAAGTTGGGCTGAGTCCGGAAGGATTTGATATCAGCCCTGACGGAAAATATGCCGTTACCGCCAATATGCGGCGGACCTGGGCACCAAAAAAGGGCTTTTGGTTTGTTCCGGCCCGAAAGAAATCATCACTCTCCCTGATTAAAATAGAGGCAAGCACTGGGCAACTGACCAAATTAGGGGAGGACTATGGCTTTGAGGGAGCACTACCAGAAGATGCAATCTTTGATTCTAAGAACAATACCATAGCTGTGGCCGTCTATCACGACCGTAACGAAGAATTTCCTAAAGAAGGATGGATTGACTTTTGGGAACTGAAAGACGATGAACTTATCAAAACAGAAAAACAATTGAAAGTGACCCGTGGGGTACATAATTTATTATTAATCGATTAAAAATTAAAATTGCTATGAAAAAGTTACCCTTACGATTACTTGGGACACTACTGTTCGCTACGTTGTTTATTGCATGTAGTGACGATGATGATACTGACACTGAAGTTGTTGAGAACAACGGACAACGCAACCTTGAGATCACCATGGAATTTTTGGAAGGTTTTGAACGCGAAGACCCGGCTATTTTTGAGGTGTTTTCAGAGGATTACATTGGATTCAACCGATTTAATCCAAGTGGATCTCAAGAACCTATAATCTTGCCCAACGCACAGGCGCAAATTGATTTTTTCAATACTATCTTTCAAGTGTTCGACAATATTTCGTTTGACGAAGAGCGCTTTACCATATCCGAAGACGGTAATTCTATATTTTTCCAGGCTATTTCAGACGGCTGGACCTTTGTTCCCACAGGGGCACCCTATAATCAGGTATATGTTTTTCGTTTGGATTTTAATGAGGCCGGTGAGGTCACTACTATTGAAGAATATATCAACTGGGTAATCAACAGTGAGGTGGCACAAGTGCCTTTGGGCAGTTGCCAACAAGTACTATGTCAAAACCAATAAAGAGAATGAAAAAATGGGTCAAAATAGGAGCAATAGGCATAGGTGGCCTAGGGCTGTTGATACTTATAGGATACATTTATCTTATGTTAGACAACCCTTATGAGAAAGTGTCCACTGCAGCATTGGAGTATATTTCCAGTGCAGAAATACCGGCAGGAAGCCCTTATCCAATACAAGCTATATCCGGTAAGAAACACCTAGTTTCCGATGGTATCTGGTTTGGGGATGGAACAGGTAGAAAAATGGTGTTACGGGGCCTTAACCTTGGCGGTGGCACCAAATTACCCAAGAACCCTAACATGCCTTCGCACAAACAAGAAGGCTTTTTTGAGGGCACCAATATCTCATTTGTGGGAAGACCGTTTCCCTTAGAAGAGGCTGATGAACACTTTGCACGTATCAAGCATTGGGGCTTTAATTTTATCCGTTTTTTGGTAACCTGGGAAGCTATAGAACATGCGGGTCCAGGCGTGTACGACCAAGCGTATTTAGATTATGTGAGGCAGATTGTTATAAAAGCCAATGACTATGGTCTTAATGTGTTTATCGATCCCCATCAAGACGTTTGGAGCCGCTTTTCCGGGGGATCCGGCGCCCCAATGTGGACCTTTGATAAGGTGGGACTCGATGTCAAAAAATTTAAGGAAAGTGGTGCCGCGGTAGTACACAATACCCAAGGAAATTCCTATCCAAGGATGATATGGCCCACGAACTATGGAAAGTTGGCCGCGGCTTCTATGTTCACCCTTTTTTTTGGTGGAAATGATTTTGCCCCAAAAACCATGATAGACAGCGTTCCCGTCCAAGACTATCTACAAGGCCATTTTATCGATGCCATCAAACAGGTCGCCCTTAAAGTAAAGGACCTTCCCAATGTGGTGGGTTTTGAGACCATGAACGAGCCGACCATGGGGTATATCGGTCAGCACCTTAACGATTGGTCCTTTATAAAAAACGGCGATTCCCCCAATTTCTATGAAGGGATGGTTGCCGGTTCGGGAAGAACCATTGAAGTAGCGCATTGGGGAATCACTACCTCAGGATTTGAACAAGGGGAAAATACTGCACTCAACCCCAATGGGGTTACGGCCTGGAAACCGGGAGTCGAACCCATTTGGAAAAATCATGGGGTCTGGGATATTGATGACCAAGGGAATGCCCGATTGTTGGAGGCTGATTATTTTAAGGTGGATAATCCCAACCGCACCTATTTCAAGCCCTTTGTAGACCGTTACTCCGATTCGATAAGGAAGGTGGACAATCGACTGTTGGTTTTTGTAGAACCCCCTCTGACCACCAAAATGCCTTCTTGGAAAGGCGAACTCAGCGAACATTTGGTCAACGCTACCCATTGGTACGATGGGGTCACCCTATTTACAAAAAAATATGTACCCTTTTTTACAGTAAACGAGAAGGATCTCAGTTTGGTAATCGGCAAAAAGAACGTACGCCATTATTTTGAGGGACGTATGGCCGAGATAAAGGCGGAAACAGCGCATACCATTGGTGAACAACCAACCGTGATTGGGGAATTTGGTATTCCAATGGACCTTCGCAATGGTGAGGCCTACAGCACGGGAGACTTTACCGAACAGGAACAGGTACTGGACCGAAGTTTTAGCGCCATTGAGAGTCAGTTGTTGCACTATGCTCTTTGGACCTATGTCGAGGACAATACCAATGAGCGGGGCGATCAGTGGAACGGTGAGGACCTTTCCATCTTTTCAGAAGATCAGCAAACGGACATTTCGGACATCAATTCAGGTGGCCGGGCATTGAACGCCGTGGTACGGCCATATCCCCATAAGACTGCCGGCACCCCTTTGTTCCAACAGTTCAATATGGATAAGGGGGAATATGTATATAGGTATACTACTGATCTTTCGAATAAGCTACCGACTGAGCTGTACCTCCCGGACTGGCATTATGGTGGCGGATTCACGGTACATTATTCTGGTGGCAAACTCGAATATGATAGAGAAAACCAGCTATTGCTACACTATCCTAAAGCTTCGGGGGAACAGTTTATTGTAATCAAAAAAACAGGAAAATGAACAAAGTAGTAGTAACGGGAATCACAGGCTTTTTAGGAAGCCATATTGCCATACAGTTATTGAAAAAGGGTTATAAGGTCTTAGGAACACTTAGGGAAATTTCCAGGGCATCCGAGATTAAAAATATCATAGGGAAACATACCGATAAGGTAGCCAATATTGGTTTCATTGAGGCCAATTTGATGGACGGATTGGAAAAATGGGTGGAAGTAACCAAAGATCAAGACTATATCATCAATGTGGCTTCTCCGTTTCCATCCGTGATGCCAAAAAATGACATGGAGCTGGTAGAACCTGCCAAAAAAGGAATCTTAACCATTTTAGAAGCAGCTACAATCAATAGGGTAAAAAAGGTGGTCCATACCTCCTCAACGGGCGCCGCGGTCTATGGAGAACGCAAGAAAGGGACCTTTACCGAAAAAGATTGGACCAATGAGCACAATAAAAAAGATACTACGGCCTATTTCCGAAGCAAGACCATAGCTGAAAAAGCAGCTTGGGCGTTTTTGGAACGTACGCAAGACGCGCCTAAGTTCACAACGATACTTCCAGGGTTAATTTTAGGACCTGTGCTTGAAAGGGATTTTGGAAATTCCGCCAATTTGGTAAAAAAGTTTTTGGATGGTAGTGTGCCAGCCATACCCCAAGTAGGCTATGAACTTATTGATGTGCGTTCGGTAGCGGACCTGCACCTTAAGGCCATGGAATCTGAAAAGGCCAATGGGCAACGGTTTGTGGCAACCAACGGTTATGTAAAACTAAAAGAGGTCGCGGGACATTTGAAAATGGCCTATCCGGACAAAAAAATCCCCAAAATGCTTTTACCAGATTTTCTAGTGCGGATTTTCAGTCTTATCGATAAGGAAACCCAACCCTTATTGACCGAATTGAACAGTGAACGTAAAGTAGACGCCACAAAGGCTAAGACCCTTTTGGATTGGAATCCAATATCCAACGAAAAAGCGATTCTTGATTGTGCTGAAACCCTTTATAAACATAACATCCTCTAAGAACTTTATTAAAAAAAATGAAAACATGAAAACAACAACTGCACTAATCATAGGAGCAATCTTTTTGTGCTTTACGCCAATTTTGGCACAGGATCAAAATCCATCTGCAGCCAAGGGAAGTTTTGGCATCAATGTCAATCCTGCTTATTTTGCTCTGGGGGGCTATAGCATACGTGGAATCTACCATCTGCCAAAAAAATGGTCTTTTGGTTTAAATGTGGAAGCGGGCTTTGAACTGCCCGATGATTTTAGGGATATTTTTTTTAATGATAACCAGAACATCAATGTAGATTGGGACTATCTCGTAGCTCTGGAAACCAGGTATCGCTTTAATAAGGAATCCTATGACAAAGGATTCTATGCATCGGCAAGTCTGGGTTTTGAAGGATGGACCGTCAATGAGATTGGCACAACGGCCAATCAAGGTTTTGACAATTGGTTTTCATCCTTCGGCATTGGATACAACTGGTATCCCTTTAAAAAGAAAAACTTTAATTTGGGCTTGAGTTATGGTATCATATTTATTCTGAACAATACCGAAGAACAAACCGCAGGAAATACTACCTTTAGTATTGATACGGTAATACCCCCTTCGCTTATTCCATCGAACATTCATATAGGTTGGAGATTTTAAAAGATACAGTGATGTCAAAACCAAAAAATATAACCCACATTCCCAAGTTTATCGATTTATGCAACCTGGCTGGCGTAGAGCCGTTGCATCCCCTATTGGGTATCATTCGTTTGGAGGATATCCCTACCTATGCCAAGGAAATGGGAATGTTATCCTTAGGGTTCTACAGCATAAGCTTAAAAAAGAAGCTAAAAGGATACATTGCATACGGTAGGGAGACCTATGATTTTCAAGAAGGCGTGTTGGGTTTTGTAGGGCCTAACCAAGCCATCTCTTTTGATCAATGTGATGCCAAGGAATCTGAAGGTTGGGAACTGTATTTTGATGCAGAGCTGTTGGCCAATTCAAAATTGGCGGACGATATCAACAACTACGGGTTCTTTAATTACGAGACCAGCGAGGCCCTGCATGCCTCCAAGAAGGAAGAGCAGCAAATGGAACAGATCTTTCAGAACATTTATGATGAGTACATTCTGCCCATAGATCAGTTCAGTAAAGAGGTCATACTCTCCAATATTGAATTATTATTGACCTATAGCAAGCGGTTCTATAAAAGACAGTTCATAACCAGAAACGATGCAGATTCATCGGTTGTAGTTACATTTGAGAAAGAGTTGAAGTCCTTTTTTGCACAAAACGACCTCCAACAAGTAGGTATCCCTGAAGTAAGCTATTTTTCCAATAAGCTTCACTATTCCTCAAAATACCTAAGCGATATGCTTAAGGACCTCACTGGAAAAACGACTAAAGAGCACATTCAATTCCAATTATTGGAAAAAGCCAAGTACCTCATTCTGGGGAGTGATAAATCCATAGCTGAAATTGCGTATCAATTGGGGTTTGAGTACCCTCAGTACTTTAGTAGGTTTTTCAAGGAGAAAACAGGAGAGAGCCCAAAGGCCTTTAGAAAGATTAATTGGAAAAATTAATAATTCCTAAAATCGGCCGTTTTAAAAGACAACATTATGAATTCAATATACTCCAAAGGTGTACGTCCCATTCCTGGTCTTTTTTAATAGTTTCACTAATTAACCTTCTATGGGACTGGAAGGGTTCACTTAAACGATAATTATTTTTGGAAATAGTCCATAAATATGGAAATAATCCATATATTGTATCACTTTTATATCAAAGTGGACAAAACAATACTACATCTGGACCTGGATACCTTTTATGTTTCCGTAGAACGACTCATTAATACGGAGCTACAAAACAAACCTTTACTGGTAGGCGGTACCAGTGATAGGGGCGTGGTTGCCGCCTGTAGCTATGAGACCCGCGGTTATGGAGTACATTCGGGCATGCCCATGAAAATGGCCAAGGAATTGTGTCCCGAAGCCGTGGTTATTAGGGGCAATGCTGGAACTTATAGTAAGCATTCCGATGTAGTTACCGATATCATTAAAGGGCAAGTGCCCCTGTTCGAGAAGTCGAGTATAGATGAATTCTATGCTGATCTTTCCGGAATGGATCGTTTTTTTGGATGTTATCAATATGCTTCCGAACTACGGCATAGGATCATAAAGGAGACCGGTCTTCCTATTTCTTTTGGACTGTCGGTGAACAAAGTGGTTTCCAAGGTAGCCACCAACGAA
>JBCBZE010000094.1:0-10538 GCA_039815505.1 Bacteroidota bacterium
GCAACAAACCTTCCCTCGTGCACGGCAAAGGCCTCTGCTTTGGAAAAGTCGTCATCAACCGTATAAATGTTGGCGTTAAGAACAATAAGGTCCACTCTTTTCTTATTGGGACCGCAACCTATAAGGATAATAGATGATACTAGGAAACACAGTTTTTTCATTAATCGTGAAGTTTAGCTTCAAAAATAAGGTTTTAAGGTGAACATTTTAAAAGACCAATGCACCCTATAATCTTTCGGTCAAAATAGCGATCATTGTTTTGATACCTTCCCTATAATTTCCCAAACGAAGATTCTCATTGGGACTATGTTGATTATTATCCTGATTTACGGTTGGCACGGTAACCGCCGGGACATTCAACATATTGACAAAAGGGGAGATAGGAATAGACCCGCCCGAAGTGCGCTTCATTACTGGGTCCATACCATACGCATTCTTAAGTGCCCGCTGCAACCAGGTACCTACTTCGGAATCATATTCGGTCCTAAACGCCCTATACGAAATTTCAGAGGTAAAAGTAGCTACTTTATCATTCTCCATACGCTGTTTTTTGGTAGGTAAGGTATCCGTTACAAAAAAGCCTTCATTGACCACGTGATTTTTGATTAAATCAATAAGTCTTTCCGGATCGGATTCCAAGACCAACCTAACATCTATTTCAGCTCGTGCCCAGCTAGGAACTATGGTCCTAACCTTTTCATTGATCCAACCAGACTGCATACCTCTTATATTCAAGGAAGGGTATTGAATTGCTTCTTGATAGTATCGACCTACTTTATCAACACTTCCCAATTGTAACCTATCTCTAATTTCCTTTTCATCATCTGGCACTGCCCTAAGTATTTTTTCCGTATTGGCATCCAAGGAAATACCCTCATAGAATCCAGGAATGGTTACCAAACCATCATCATCTTTCATAGAGGCCAGCACTTTGGCCAGGCGGAGCGCGGGGTTCGGTGCATAATTACCAAAATGACCACTATGTTGTGGAACAATGGGGCCGAACGTGGTTAAGGTAATCGTTGCTATTCCCCTGGCTCCGAACGTCAATGTTGGCCTATTCGTTATATGTTTTGGCCCATCGAATATGATCAACATATCGGATTTTAGCAACTCCACATTCTCTTCTACCGCACCAGGTAAATGGGGCGAACCCAATTCTTCTTCAAAATCCATAATAACCTTAAGGTTAAAATTGGGTGATACCTTTTCGTCGGCCAGAGCGTCCAAAGCCGCAAGGAACATAGCTACAGGACCCTTGGCGTCCGATGAAGATCGTGCAAAGATGCGCCAATCATCCTCATAATCTTGTATTTGTTGCCATGGAATCTCTTTCCATTGCCCGGAAGGGCCTTGTTTCTTTAATACGGGACGATACGGACTTTCTTGAAACCATCTTGTGGTATCAACGGGTTGACCATCCACTTGAAGGTATATCAAAACGGTTTTATTGGCCTTTTTTACTTTTCGTTCCGCCAGTAACAGTGGGGTTCTTTCCGTATCTATTCTTGTAAGGGAAAAATCCCTTGCCATAAACGCCCGCTCGCACCATTGTATATTCTCTTCGATGTCCTCGGCGTATAACGCATCGTTCGGAAGGCTCAATAGCTCTTTTAGCATTGGAAATGAAGATTTAGCGTAAGTCCGTGACAAGGTGTCCAATCGTTCCCTATCCAAATCTTGGGCAAGAACACTCGAATGCAAAAAGAGAATTGCGATGAGGAAAGCTATACTGCGCATGGATAAAATTATTTACGCTAAAAGATAAGAATTAAAACAAAACGAATATCAACGTAACACATTACAAAAATTGATTATCCCCTGGTTCTGGATTTATGTGCTTCCTTAATCTTGACATAGATTAATTTTCTACGCCCCTTGGCATCCTCTCTGCGCTCTATTTCAAAATTTTCAATGGAACTTATCAAAGGGGTCAATTTTTGAAAACCATAGTTGCGGGAATCAAAATTAGGTTGTTTCTTTTGCAGTAAACTGCCCACATCGCCTAAAAAGGCCCAACCGTCATCGTCGGCCACATCATCTATTGTGGTAGCGATCAACTTTATTTCCCTGGGCGTTACCTTATCAAAGGTGTCCTTGGGAATATCTTTGTCCTCAACGGCTTCCAATGCATTGGGCGATGATTGTTTTTTAAGAATCTCTATATAGATAAACTTGTCACAGGCCACAATAAAAGGGTTGGGTGTTTTCTTTTCGCCGATACCAAAAACTTGCATACCCGCTTCTCGAAGTCTTGTGGCCAAACGGGTAAAGTCGCTATCACTGGAGACCAGACAAAATCCATTCACTTTTCCTGAATATAATATATCCATTGCATCTATGATCATGGCAGAATCAGTGGCGTTCTTTCCCTTGGTATAACCATATTGCTGTATGGGTGTAATGGCGTTCTCCAGTAGTACATTCTTCCATTTATTAAGCTTGGGATTGGTCCAATCCCCATAGATGCGTTTTATGGTGGGATTACCATATTTGGCAATTTCTTCCATCATTTCCTTTACGTAGGCCGCAGGTATATTATCGCCATCGATTAAGACTGCTAATTTTACGTCCATAAGTGGTCTTTACTTTTTTACAAAATACGGGTATTAAAACAGAAAAGCGAGGGGAATGGGAATTAATATGCTATAGCCGCTAATCCTCAATAAATTGGGTCATCACAAATTCTACCCTACGATTGGCTTTTCGGCCTTCATCGGTGAAACTAGTATCGATAGGAAGTTTGTTGCCATGACCTTTCCAAGCAATCCGTTCTGCCGAAAGCCCTAAGCCAATCAAATATTGAGCCACGGCCTTGGCCCTTTTTTGTGATAAAAATTGATTATAGGCATCCGAACCCAGATCATCCGTGTGTCCCAGAATGGTCAATTGCAAATCTGGATTGTCCATTAAATGCCCATACACTTTGTAAAGATCCGCCTTAGCCTTTGGCAGCAAGCTGTACGTATCGAATTTAAACAATACTTGATCTAGTACATAGGGGGTGCCAGGTTCAAATTCAACGATATTCCCAAGTTGTATGTTATCCAAATAGTAATAGGCGTAAGTGGCCGTTTCCTTCCCGGAGTTATTGATTTTTTTCCGTTTTGTGGTCCTGTTGTTCTTAAAATTCCCAAATACCAAAAAACCTTCATTTCCATAGGCTTCAAATTCTGTGGATACCTGCATCCACTTTTTTTTATCCGAACAAAACTCCTCCGTTTTTAACTCAACCATATGGAAGGGGTTATCGGCCACCTTGAACAGACGCGTTCTAGAAAGCGCTCTTTTGGTGTCAATAGAAAGGGGCTTCTCGGTAAAGAGCATTTCCATATCCTTAATGGCATAGTTGGAATCTTCCGATAGGCTTATCTGAAATTGTAATCGGTATTTTTCACCCTTGATCAACGTTTGGCGCAGCTTTACCTGCATATACTCCCTATAATCGTTTGGTGCGTATAAATACAATCCGGCATAGGCTTCACCTTCCTGCGGTAATTGCTCTCCCTTAAAATTTAAAGGAACCCCCATTTTGGAATTGCTACAGGTATTAAAATAATCCGTAGTACCCAAAGTAGGCGCGGACCAATATTGGCTATCCATATTTAAGTTGCTCATTTTGGAGGGGCAATCCTTAAAATCCTCAAAACCACCGTTGGGCACAAGGTTCTGTGACTTGGAACTATGTACGGATACCGCACAAAAAAATACCGTTATTATCTTTAATCGCAAGGGTGACATTTCTCCCGAATATGTTCCATACCATTGATAATCAATAGTTATGGACATGGTTTCTTGGACTAAAATAAAAAATAGTGTTATAAATAACACAAAAACACCATCATTTTAGACCAAATACAACCTAAAAATCGAACTTATAGGTAATGCCGGCCAGTGCCTGGAAACTCTGCACGCGAAAGTTGGCCCAACGCTGGTAGTCGTTATTGGCAATATTTGAAGCCTTTACAAAAATGGATAATTGTTCATTAAGCCTATAACCTACATGTGCGTTGGCATCAAAAAAACTATCCAAGTTAACCGCGTCAACGGTAAAAGGTGCAGGATCAATGTTTTGGGTAATCTGCTGAATCACATCTTCTCGTTCCCCTACATAAAACAAATTGGCGCCCAAGAACCACTTCTCCCCGATTTGATAATCCATAAAAAGTGAACCTTTAACTTCCGGTAAATTCCAAGCGGGATTGTTCGTTTCTGTATTAAAACTATAGAACTCTGCATTAATACCTAATGTAAAATTGCGATTAACATCTACATTCAGTTCACCAAAAAAGCCCAAAGTCTTAACATCATCATAAAATATTTGAAAGGAATTACCATAGAAATACCCATTTTCATCGTTCCTGAACAAATTTTCAGGATTCAGTAAAAACAGCGGTTTACGGTTTTCCGCTTTATACGATCCTTTGAGGTTATAGCTAAGGTTGGGCAATAACTTTCCCTTTAGGCCCACATAGGCATCATATTGTTGATCCGTAGGTTCAATCTGCAATGTTGGAGACACGTATGGGTTGTCCTGCACAAAATCATAATAGGAGTTTTGACGCAGCTCTCCCTCGATACCCCCATAAGCTATTACCGTTTCATCCACCAGACGATAAGATGCGGTTATCGCCGGAAAAATATAAAAATTACTATCACTATTTTCCGTATCCGATCCATAGACAAGGCTAGCACCCAAGTTTATGGTAAGGTCGTCCCGTAATATCAATAAACTTGGGGTAATACCCGCTTGTATCTGACTATAATCCATACCCGACTGGTTGGCGGTATTGTTCAAAACCGCATTTTCAAAATTACCGTTAACATAGTCCAGCTTTCCTTTTAAGGTTACCATTTCATCCGTAATGGGTAATTCAAAAGTGGGTTCCAAAATTACTCTGTTTTCACCGGATTCGGCCGAATCCCAAAAACGTCGCAAAAGGAGCTTCCCACTTTTAAAAGGGGAGTCCTCTAGATTAATATGTGCTGCTGCCTGGGCGTTAAAATAGTTCTGTTGCTCGTCTATTCCGTTTATCGTCTCCTCGTCGAAAACACCTAATGGAATACCATACCAATTGTACAATTGGTGTTGTAATGCTATATCCGCTCCCCAATCCATATCCCTGTCCCTCTTGGCATAGGAAGCCTCTAATTTGGAGTTATAAAAATCGGTATCCAATACGGTGTCGTCGATATCTCCCCTAGAGGAATGATGATTAAACCCTACCACTATCTTATCCTCTCCCCTGTTCAGGTCCCTGCTGGTATAAAAATCTACCAAGGCATTATTAAAGTTTCCCAGTCCTACCGAAGCATAGGAATTGTATAGAACTGGCGGAGGGGCCTTTTTTACAGCGGACGCTTTGCCTTTGGCGGGCGTAAAGGTAGAAGCCACGGGTACGGAAAATATACTATAGTTTATCTTCTTTTTTTGCAATACGATGGAATCGTTCAGATTGGGAACCGATTTCACTTTAAAAGCATCCGAAACCGTGGGTGAATACGGTCTCACCACCGTAACCGTTTCGGTTCCGATATCATCCTTTTCCTGCCCCATACTCCAGTGAAAAAGACCTAAGATCAGAAATGTCGTAAAAATATGCCTTTGCATAGGTGTTATATTCATATTAATTGCCATCGGGGTTTACGGATGAATTACTTTGGGCTTCCTTGGACTTTATAATGGATAACTCACCTTGAGCCTCTGCAACAATTTCCGGATATTGGTCAAAATTGGAAATAACACTTTCCAGAATGTAGGTGGCTTGGAAAGCATCTCCAAGGGCATAAAAGTTATTCGCCATAATAATTAATCCCTTACCGCCCCATTCCTTATATGCGGAATAGTCCTTCGCCAACTTTTGAACAGCAGTATTGGAAGGTTCATAATTTTGTGCTTTATTCTTAAAAAAAGCATCGTAGTACAAGGCTTCGGCCGCAAGACTACCTGTTGCAATCTTTAACACCTGGGCATAGGCACTTTCTGCCCTATCTTCATTGTTCGTCCTTATGGAAGACCTTGCGATCATGGTATGGGCATCACTTTTGATTCGATCATCTATTTTAGAAGTAGCGAGCACCTTCTCCGCATAGACGATGGTCTGGTCATATGAGCGTTGTTCATAATATCCTTTCATGAGATTAGATCGTGCAAAAGTGACATTTTGTTGTATTTCTGCCCTACTTTCTAGGCGCTCCAAGTATGGAATAGCTGTGGTATAGTCCTTTTTACCTATGTATATTTCACAAATCCTTGTCAATGCCTGTTCGGCAAACTCATTAAATCCCTTATCCGAAACAAATTGGTATTTGGACAAAGCCTTTTCTTTTTCACCTTTGGCAAAATAAAGCTGTGCCAAATTAAAATTGGCATCTATGGCATGTACCCCATTAGGGAATTCCAAGATGTAATTTTCATACCCCTTAATAGCAGCCTCTTTATTACCTTCTATGTATTGCTTATCGGCGGATTCAAACGTGGCATTGTCCAATTCGGCATCGGATACCTCAACATAATCCAGCCCTTTCACCCAAGTTGCATATTCGTTTACCCTACCTAGATCTACATAGATCAATTTTGCCGTTGCTACTGCTTGTATGGCTTCTTGGCTACCTGGATAATCCCTTGCCACCGTCTTGAATTTCACCAGGGCCTCCTCATTTCTATTGGTGTTATAATGTACTAATCCCTGTCGTAAGTAGGCCCTTGGTACTAAGGAACTACCGCTATATTCATTGATCAATCGGTCATAACTTTGCAGACCTAAATCTACCTTATCGGCTTTAACATAGGAGTTTCCCAATTCAAAAAGGGCATCATCTTTCAGGGATGATTTTGGAAAACGCGAAACAAAGTTATCCAGTGCCTCTATCTTGGTTTCGCCCTTACCTACAAAACCATAGCTTATTGCCTTTTGAAAAGCAGCATAATCCTTTTCCGGACCGGACCGTTCCAAAGCCTTGTTATAGGCTTCAATGGCCGGCCAATATTTGCTGGTTACGAAATGACTGTCTCCTAAACGCAAATAGGCGTCGTTCAACTTATCATCACCCAATGTTCCGGAAGCAGTCGCATTGGTAAAATAGGAGACGGCGTTGTTGTAGTCCTTTAATTTGAAGTAAGTATATCCCAAATTATAATCCAAATCGGCATATTCCAGAGTGCTCTTAGCGCTTGAATCTTGTTGAAAATCCACAAAGCTGGCCAAGGCATCTTCAAAACGATTAAGCATATACTCCGATTCTGCCTTCCAATATTTTGTCCTTGCCCTAAAGATAAAATTGGGTGCGCTGCTCAACGATTTATTAAAACTTTCAAGCGCACCTGCATAGTCCACATCAATATATTGTTCCACTCCTCGATAGAAGGCTACTTTTTGATAGGTTTCCTTACTCGCATAATTTCTGTTTTCCTCCAAAAGTGTCATAGCTCCTTCAAAATTCTTGGAGGTGATATAGGAATCTACCAGCAGTTCCTGAATTTCTTCGGCATGCTCATCATTGGGATATATACTTAAGTATGTGGATAATACTTTTGGAACGGGCTCATATGCATTTCCTATTTCATAACTTAATCGAGCATAATTCAGGTAAGCGTCTTTTTGTATTTCGGGGGTGAAATCCATTTGGGATGCATTTCTGAACGCATTCAACGCCTCTTGCTTTTTATCCAAATTCAAATAACACTCGGCCAAATGATAATAGGCATTCTGGGAAACGCTATTGGTGCCGCCAATGATTTTATTGAATTGTTGAATGGCATTGGCATAATCGCCCTGCTTGTAGTAGCAATATCCCAATAAATAATAATCCGTATTGTTCCATTTACCCCTTTTACCTTTATATTTCTCCAAATAGGGGATAGCCTCGGTGTATTGATTCAAATTAAAATAGCTCTCTCCTATGATCTTATTTAGTTCGGAAACTTCCCTTCTATCGGATTTAGGCAATTGTTTTTTGGCCAGGGCGATGGAGGTTTCAAAATTGCCCAGTTTAAAGTTCATATCGGCCTGATAGTACGATAATTTCTCCTCCAATACATCTTGATCGGTTATTTGGTCAAAACGTTCGTTCGCCGCTGCATAATCGTCTTGTTGGTAAGCGATGTATCCCAAATAATATTTTGCCTGCGATCCATATACGGGCGACGTAGTTACTTTATTCAGGTAGCGCTCGGCATCCTTTGTCTTTTTAGAGGAGAAAAGGGCGTAGCCATTATTAAAATAAAAGCGCTCTTTATCGTTGCTTGACATGGCACCCTCATCTACTTTTTTATACCATTTTAAAGCGTAGGGATATTTACCGGTCTTAAAATAATAATCCCCCACGTCTAAAAAGGCCGAATTTCTTTTAGTGGAAGTAGGGTACCGTTCCACAAAATCCTCCATGAGGCGGTCTGCGCCCAACTGATTTAAACGTATGGCGGCATTTGCTTCATAATATGCGCTGTTCGCCTCGGTCTCCAAATCCTTGGTGTTGAGCTTTACTTTTTCAAAAATGGTCTGTGCGGCCTGATATTGCTCATTATTATACAGTGCCAAAGCGTCTTGATAGTCTTTTTTATCGTGGGTATAGATTTTGGATTCCTGTCCGAACCCTTGGAAAAACATTCCAACAGCAATAAGTAATAGTGCGGTTTTTTTCCTTAGCATAATGTTCTCTAGCAGTTAAGAATTACCGATATACATAGTAAAACGTCAAATATTGTACCTAAGTATATTCATTGGGAAATATAAATATTTTTAAAAGCGGTTGATTTGTTTTCCATAGGAACTTATTACTTTTATAATAACAATGAAAAACCCTTCCCTTGTTAAAATAATATATGTATGGAGTTAACACTTTGGTTTTCGTTCGTGGGAGCTGCCCTCTTATTGGCATTTACGCCGGGACCCAGTGTTTTATTGGCAACCGCAAATAGTATGGGTTATGGTCCCAAAAAAACTATGGGCACCATTTTAGGGGACCTTACCGCAAATCTTTTTCAAATCATCTTGGCATCGCTCGGACTTGCTTCCATTGTAGTGGCTTCCGGGGAATTGTTTTCTGTCATTAAATGGCTAGGAGTGGCTTATTTAATCTACATAGGTATAAAGAAGATTATTACAAGACCCAATATTGCCCAATTCAATAAAAAAAATAAGGAGAAAAGTTTTGGAAAGCTATATGCGGAGGGGTTTCTAATGTCAGCGGCAAATCCAAAGGCAATCGTTTTTTTTGCCGCCCTATTTCCTTTGTTCGTCAATCCCGATCTACCATTTGTGCCCCAAATCATCATTCTGGCGATTACCTTCTTGACCATAGATGGCACATCATTACTGATTTATGCACATTTTGCAAATAGACTTAAGGGGTATTTGGAAAACAACGAAAAGATGTATCTTCAAAACAGAATAGTAGGTGTACTTTTGATTTTTAGCGGATTAATGCTCTCCATGGTAAAACGAACAAATAATTAGGTAAAAAAACATAAGGTTGGCGAATGGATGAAAGTATATTAAAACTAAAAGAAGTAGGCGTTTTCCAAAAAGAGAATATGGTATTGAACCATATCAATTTGGAGATAAGAAAAGGGGAATTCGTTTATTTAATAGGTAAAACGGGAAGTGGCAAAAGCAGCTTCATGAAGACACTCTATGCCGATTTGCCCTTAAAAGAAGGTAACGGCAGAATTGTTGGTTTTAATCTAAAGACCTTGGAAGAGAAGGACATCCCTTTTCTGAGGAGAAAACTAGGCATTGTATTTCAGGATTTTAAACTCTTACCGGATAGAAACATCAATAACAATCTCTTGTTCGTCCTCAAGGCAACCGGTTGGACGGACCAGGTAAAAATGAACACCAAAATAGAGGAAGTTTTGGATAAGGTAGGTATGAAAACCAAAGGTTTTAAATTTCCGCACGAACTCTCGGGAGGGGAACAGCAACGTATCGCCATTGCTAGAGCCTTGCTAAATGACCCCGAGCTGATATTGGCTGACGAACCCACAGGTAATTTGGATCCGCAGACAAGCGTAGAGGTAATGAAGGTACTTCAGGAAATCAATAAAACCGGCAGAACGATCTTAATGGCCACCCATGATTACGCCCTAATCTTAAAATACCCTTCCAAAACCTTAAAGTGCGATGGGAACAAAGTATTCGAGGTGATACAAAAGGCCGTTTGATCAAAAATCATCAACTGTTTTCAGGGAAAGTGAGATTCCGCGATTCAAAATAGGAAAATAGTAAAAACCACATTACCGATACATGATATTAAAAAAGCAAGTCTATACAACCGATGAAAAAGTAAATCCACTTATCGGTATCTTGTTGTTTTTCGTGTCCATAGTGTTATTTCTGGTAACCGGTCCCTTGGGTTTTATCTATGGATTATTTTATAGCCTATTTACCCAAGGCATAAGGGGCTTGGGCGAGTACATGCTTAAAATTGCCGTTTCCATTGATCAACTGGGCAACGTACTCATGCAACATTTGCTAAATCTGTTATGGATCAAAAAAGGAGGATATACATTTGGAAACCGTGATGAAACCATTTCA
>JBCBZE010000275.1:0-4834 GCA_039815505.1 Bacteroidota bacterium
ATTTATAAGCGTGTATCTAAACTGCCATACATATTATAGCATGCGCTACGGCACTTTTTCCGAATTGGAGCTGTTGCAATTGGCACAGGACAATAAGGTGGCCCATTTGGCCCTGACCGATATCAATTCTACTTCGGCCTGTCTCAATTTTGTGCGGAAGGCCCAACAGTATGGTGTTACTCCTATCTTAGGTATAGATTTCAGAAATGGGGTGGATCAATGTTATGTGGGGATTGCCAAGAACAATAAAGGATATAAGGAATTGAACGACTTTCTATCCCGGCATTTGCATGGGCAAAAGGAAATACCCCCCATCGCACCCCGCTTGGAAGAGTCCTATATTATTTATCCGTTCGAAAAAGTTCTTTTGAACGACCAGCACACCTTTGCCCCTAATGAATACATAGGTATTTCGATCCGGGATTTAAGACGACTGCCTTTTTCTAGACTAATGGAGCATAAAGACAAGCTAGTGCTCTTACAACCGGTCACTTTTCGGAATAAGCGCGATTTTAACGCACACCGATTATTACGGGCCATTGATAAGAATGTACTGCTAAGTAAACTGCCAAAAAGCGAAGAGGCCCAAGAAGATGAAAAAATGTTTCCCGTTCAAAATGTGGCACAGGCTTTTTCCGAATACGGTTTTATTTTGGAAAATACCGAGCGATTAATACATTCCTGTAGTATCCATTTTGATTTTTCCGAAGGACGTAGACCGCAAAATTTAAGAACGTATACGGGAACGATGGAAGACGACGAGGAACTTATAGAAAAGTTATGTCAAGAAGGATTGCCCTACCGCTATCCCAATGGGGGAAAGAAGATTATGGGAAGGCTGAACAAGGAATTGAAGCTCATAAAAAAAATGGGTTTTGTCTCCTATTTTTTAATTAATTGGGATATAGTTTCAGAGGCGAGAAGGAGAGGCTTTTTTTATGTGGGCCGCGGTAGCGGAGCCAATAGTATAGTGGCCTATTTGTTACGTATTACGGACGTAGACCCTATAGAATTGGATCTATACTTTGAACGGTTCATCAATTTATACAGGGCCAATCCGCCCGATTTTGATATTGATTTTTCATGGAAGGACAGACCCGCAATGACCCAATACATTTTTGAACGCTTTGAGCATGTAGCCTTGTTGGGCACTTATGTAACGTTCAAGGAAAGGGGGGTTGTTCGGGAATTGGGGAAAGTATTCGGGCTCCCTAAAAGTGAAATAGACTTTCTGGGTAGGGAAAGATACCAAGTTTCAAAATTGGATGAGGTCTCACGATTGGTTTTAAAATATGGGAAATTAATTCAGGGGATGCCCAATTATCTGAGTATTCATGCCGGGGGTATTTTGATCAGTGAACGCCCTTTGCATTATTTCTCTACCACCTATTTACCCCCCAAAGGATTTCCTACTACCCAATTTGATATGGTTATTGCGGAAGATGTTGGTCTGTATAAGTTCGATATTTTAGGGCAGCGGGGATTGGGCAAGATCAAGGAAGCCATGGAAATAGTGGCGTATAACCATCCCGAAAAATTTTGTGCCCTGGATATTCATGATATCAACAGTTTTAAGAAAGATAAATTGATCAATGACTTGATTAAAACTGCACAATGTATGGGCTGCTTTTATGTAGAATCTCCCGCTATGCGTATGCTGCTCAAAAAATTAGAGGTAGATAATTATCTGGGATTGGTGGCGGCAAGTTCTATCATTCGCCCAGGTGTGGCAAAAAGCGGTATGATGCGGGAATATATTTTACGGCATCGCACCAAAGGAAGGGCAGAAAAAGAGGCGCACCCCGTTATGTTGGATATTATGCCAGACACATATGGTGTCATGGTCTATCAGGAAGACGTTATTAAGGTAGCGCATTATTTTGCAGACCTTAGCTTGGGGGAAGCGGATGTACTTAGAAGGGGAATGAGCGGTAAGTTCCGATCCCGGGAGGAGTTCCAAAAGGTAAAGGACAAATTCATCTCTAATTGTCGTAAAAAAGGATATGCCGATGTCTTGATTTTTGAAATATGGAACCAAGTGGCCAGTTTTGCCGGTTATGCCTTTGCCAAAGGGCATTCTGCCTCCTATGCCGTAGAAAGTTATCAAAGCTTGTTTTTGCGGGCCTATTTTCCGTTGGAGTATATGGTAGCCGTATTGAACAATGGTGGCGGATTTTATCGGTCGGAGTTCTATATCCATGAGGCCCGAATGCAAGGAGCTACCATACATTCGCCCTGTATCAACAAAAGTTTTATAACCAATTGTATTTATGGAAAGGATATCTATTTGGGATATATGTACCTTAAGGAATTGGAGAATAGGGCGATGGAACGTATTCTTAGGGAACGACAGGAAAATGGGGATTTTCTTTCTCTGGAAGATTTTTTAGATCGCGTTCCCATTGCTATTGAACAGTTGAGTACCCTTATCCGGATCAATGCTTTTCGTTTTACCCAGATCAACAAACACGAACTTTTGTGGAAGGCTCATTTATTCCTTTCCAAAGGAACCATCGTGGATCATCCCAAACTGTTTCCCCCCAAGCACCAAAATTTTAAAATGCCCCAATTGCATACTACGGATTTGGAAACCGCTTTTGAGCAGTTGGAGCTCTTGGGATTTTCACTGTGCAGTCCTTTTGAATTGCTGAAGGAACCCTTAAAAAATACCAATGGGAGTAGGGATTTAGAACGGTATCTCAATAAGCATATCGATATATATGGCTACTTGGTAACGGTTAAGAACACCACTACGCACCATGGGAAACAAATGCATTTTGCTACTTTGATCGATCAGCATGGCGAAGTGTTCGATACGGTATTGTTCCCGCCCGTAGCGGCCAAATACTATTTTAGGGGAAAGGGAATCTATCGTTTTTATGGCAAAGTGGTCACGGAATTTGGCTTTTTAAGTATAGAGGTCGTCAAAATGCAAAAACAGGACTATATCCAAGACCCTAGATATGCAGAAATGAAAACCGCTAAAAAAACACTTCCGATGAATCCCTAATGCTGTATAGATGCTTTCATTGGTGACCAATGCGTAGTATATAACAACGCAAGCCGAGATAAGTATACAAAATTCCGTGTTCCGTATACTTCATTGCGCCATAAAAAAATCAGATTTGCATAACAAGGTATCCAGCAATTATGAGGTTTTTGATTTTTCAACCCAAACAAGATATGGCTTCACTACTCCTGCGTCTTTCTGTAGGAGGTATGTTCTTTATACATGGTTTTGGGAAACTTTTTATTGTAGGAATGCACAAGGTTAATGAAGGGTTTGTGGCCCATGGTTTTCCGGTATGGACCAACTATATGGCCACCGCTATCGAAATGTTAGGAGGACTTATGTTGCTATTGGGACTTTACACTCGTCTCGGTTGCGTTCTGTTGATGCCAGTTACCATTGGTATCATGGTATATCATTTTCCAAATGGCTGGGTATTTCATAAGCCCGGAGGTGGTTGGGAATATCCACAACTGATCTTGATGGCCCTTTGGACCCTCTTTTTTCTGGGCGGGGGAAAGTATGCGCTCAAAAAGTGATAACTATATGGAAACACGTCAATTTATTGTGGTGATGATGGTTGTTTTATGTTCTTTTCCACTGGTAGCACAGCAAGAGGAACATACGCACAAATATTATTTTGAGGTGCGCCCCATTCCCTTCTTGCTCAACGGTTATTCACTTACGGCACACTATGCTACGGATGATCGATCGCAGCTCGGATTTAGTGTATTTGGCTCTACATTGTCAGAAGGGGTTAATGATCTGGTATGGGATATTGAAGGGGAAATTGATTTGGAAGCACGTCAGGATATTGCTCTGGGGCTATCATATAGGTATTTTTTAAGTCGAAAGAAAGGCCATAAAAACTGGTATGCCGGGGTAGCCATAGGATACGAGAATTACACCTTGACCAATGAAAATTTTGGAGATTCTTTTGATTGGAACTTCTATTTTGCGGCCCCCAGGATAGGTTTTTTTTGGTACCCCTTTAAGACCAATCTGTTTCTTTCAACCGAAGCGGTATTGGTAATACCACTCATAAAAGATGATGATGTAACTTTTAATTCCGGGGCTAGTGTAACTATTAATGGCATAATACCTGCGCCTGTAATAGGGATAGGATTTAGGTTTTAAGTTGTATTTTTAAAATATGGCCAGTACAATAAAGCATATAGATTCCATACACGTCCTTCATGAACTGGCAGGTGCCTCACCTCCGAACCATCCATTGTTTAGTATTTGGAAGTTGGAAGATTTACCGAAGATCACTCAGGCAAATTTTCCCGAATTGATGACCTATGGCTTTTATTCATCAGGGCTTAAAAAAAACCTGAAAGGTTATGTGAAATATGGTAGGACGGCCTATGATTTTCAGGAAGGGGCCCTTGGGTTTAAATCGCCATTGCAACTATTGTCCTTTAACCCGGAAATTGTTGCCCATGCCACGGGTTGGATTTTATTCTTTCATAAAGATTTTATAGCGGGCACCAAACTGGCAGAACGAATTCAAGGGTATAATTTTTTTGGTTATGAAACCAATGAAGGTTTGCATCTCTCCAAGACAGAGGAAGATGTCATAAATACCATATATGAAAATATTTATATGGAATATCGAAGGCCCATAGATAAACACAGCAAACAAGTGATGTTGTCCAATCTTGAACTATTGTTAACGTATGCCCAGCGCTATTATAGTCGTCAATTTATACTTAGAAATGAGAGTGATTCCTCTGCCTTACAGGGTTTTGAGAAAGTGTTGAACGCTTTTTTTGAAGATCGCCCTCCGGAAATTAATGGATTGCCCACTGTTGAATATTTTGC
>JBCBZE010000058.1:0-13316 GCA_039815505.1 Bacteroidota bacterium
TGCGCGTACGTTCGGCATTATCTTTTGCAGTACATCAATACTTTCAAAAAAACGGATTCTATTATTTTCATGCACCCATAATAACGGGATCGGATGCTGAAGGTGCCGGAGAAATGTTTAGGGTCACTACCTTGGACCCCACCAACCCTCCTAAAACGGAAGAAGGTCATATAGATTACAAAGAGGATTTTTTTGGAAAGGAAACCAATTTAACGGTATCTGGGCAGTTAGAAGCAGAAGCATATGCAATGGGGCTGGGCAAGGTATATACTTTTGGCCCTACCTTCCGAGCGGAAAATTCCAACACCTCTAGACATTTGGCAGAGTTTTGGATGATAGAACCAGAAATGGCCTTTTTTGATTTAGAGGCCAATATGGATTTGGCTGAGGACTTCATTAAAGAAGTCGTGTCATATATCCTTGAAAATTGTAAGGAAGATCTTCAGTTTTTGGAAAAACGTTTATTGGATGAGGAAAAAACCAAACCACAGGCGGAACGAAGTGAAATGGCGCTTATCGAAAAACTGAAATTCGTTGTAGATAATCATTTTAAAAGGGTTACTTATACCGAGGCTATAGATATTCTGAGGAACAGCAAGCCGAACAAAAAGAAAAAGTTCCAATATATTATCGACGAATGGGGTGCGGACTTACAAAGCGAACATGAGCGTTACCTGGTGGAAAAACACTTTAAATGCCCCGTGATATTGTTTGACTATCCTGCAAAAATCAAGGCTTTCTATATGCGGTTGAACGAGGATGAAAAAACGGTAAGGGCCATGGACGTTCTATTTCCTGGAATCGGTGAAATTATCGGAGGTTCGCAAAGGGAAGAGCGTCTAGATGTGCTTAAAGAAAAGATCAGTGCCTTGGATATTGATGAAAAGGAACTTTGGTGGTATATGGATCTTCGTAAATTTGGAACGGCCGTCCATAGCGGTTTTGGCCTTGGTTTTGAACGTTTGGTAATGTTCTCTACGGGCATGGGAAATATTAGAGATGTAATTCCCTTTCCAAGAACTCCCCAAAATGCAGAGTTTTAGAACTGAATTCTTTAACTTTATAGGAAGAATTTAACCCCATGCTTAAACAACACTTACAGTTTAAACTATCGCAGAAGTTATCTCCCCAGCAAATTCAGCTGATGAAGATGATCCAACTGCCCACTCAGGCATTTGAGCAGCGGTTAAAACAAGAACTTGAGGAGAATCCAGCCCTGGAAAGCGGAAAGGAAGAGTCCGGTGAACGTGAGGAAGATTTTGGGGATTCCTATGAAGAGACTTCCGATAATGAAAGTATCAGTGCCGAGGATATAAATATAGATGATTATTTAAGCGATGACGAGGTTCCCGATTATAGAACACAAACCAGTAATTATAGTGCAGATGACGATGAAAAAAGCATACCCTATGCTGCCGGCACTTCCTTTAACCAATACCTTATAAACCAATTAAACACGGTTTATCTAAATGATGAAGAATGGGCCATTGCCGAGTTTTTGGTAGGTAGCGTGGATGAAAGTGGATATATTAGAAGACCTCTTTCGGACATTTTGGATGATTTGGCTTTTACACAAAATATCTATGCAGAGGAGCGTACTATAGAAAAAGTCTTGAAGATCGTACAGGAATTAGATCCGCCAGGGGTCGGGGCACGCTCCTTAGAGGAATGCCTCATTATTCAGCTCAAAAGAAAGGAATCTACCCCCACTATTGAACTTGCCATTGGTATTTTGGAAAAATCCTTTGAACAGTTCACTAAGAAACACTATCAAAAGCTTATTCAAAAACATAATATTACGGAAGAAGAACTTAAAGGGGCTATTTCCGAAGTAGAAAAATTGAATCCAAAACCCGGTGGTTCCTATTCGGGTAATACAAGGATGATAGAGCATGTTGTTCCCGACTTTTCTATCCGAATAATGGAAGGAGAATTGGAATTGACCTTAAATGGAAGAAACGCCCCGGAGCTGCATGTATCCAGAGAATACAGCAATATGCTAGAGGGGTACAAAAACTCCAAGGATAAATCAAAATCACAAAAGGACACCGTATTGTTCATTAAACAAAAATTAGACGCGGCAAAGTGGTTTATCGATGCTATCAGACAAAGACAACAGACCCTGTTCATAACTATGAACGCCATAATGCAATACCAAAAAGAATACTTTCTTACCGGAGATGAGCGCAAGCTTAGACCTATGATCCTTAAAGATATTGCCGACGCCATTGATATGGACGTTTCAACGGTTTCAAGAGTGGCAAATAGTAAATATGTGGATACCCCTTATGGCACCAAGCTAATTAAAGGGTATTTTTCAGAATCCATGAAGAATGAACAAGGGGAAGATGTTTCTACCAAAGAAATAAAAAAAATACTTGAAACGGTCATACGGGAAGAGGAAAAGAAAAAACCACTTACAGATGACAAACTGGCCGCTATTTTAAAGGAAAAAGGATATCCCATTGCTAGACGAACCGTAGCCAAGTATAGGGAACAATTGGGCATTCCCGTTGCCCGGCTCAGAAAACAAATATAATGGGGCTCTTTTTTAAGGTGATATCCTATATTTTTCATCCCTTGTTCGTACCCATTGCCGGAACCATATCCTATTTTATGATAACTCCGAAATACAGCCCACTTGAGTTCCAAAGCGGAAACATTCTCCCAATTTTCATTCTCACGGTAATCATTCCTATCATAAGCTTTTTGATTCTTAAAAATCTAGGCATTGTAACCTCTATTTTTATTCCCAGTATAAAAGAACGGAAATACCCATTTTACGTGAGCATTGCATTGCTTTTAATGGTGTTGCTCAAGGTAATTCCGAATAATTATACCCCTGAACTTTACTATTATTTTTTAGGTTTGATTACCGCGACTTCTGCCTCTTTACTACTACTTTTTCTCGATTTTAAAAGTAGCATGCATATGATGGGTTTGGGTAGTCTCTTAATGTTTCTAATTTGTCTTAGTATTCATTTTGAAATCAATATTATCATGGCCATTAGTTTTTTCACCTTAATCGCGGGGGTGTTGGCTACTGCAAGACTATATTTAAAAGCCCATAGCACGCCTGAAGTTCTTATTGGGTTTTTATTGGGTTTAATATCCCAATTGCTCACCATTCAATTTTGGTTATAGAATATAAAAAATGATGCCTATACGTAAGGGACGTACCTCAATTACCTCCCCATCCGTTATTTGAACATCATCATTAAAGAAATTATTTAGGGCATAGTATGCATGGATATTGAAGGTGTTATAACCAAAGCTCAACGTAAGTCCATAGTGGAAGTCCCTAATATCCGTATTAAAAAAAGATACCGTTTCCTCATCGGAAACAAATTTAGATCTACCTCCCACAACATAACCTAATCTAAGACCTGTATAGATTCTCCAAAATTTATAATCGGTCTCCGTTGAATTTCTCCATCGTAATTCCAATGGCATCTCTACTAAATGGGTTTCTACTTTATTTCTTCTAAAATCTATATCACTTCCTATGATCGTATATCCAAAGTCATTATCCAATTCACTGACCAATAAATTTGTATAATACGAATTAAAAGCATAACCCAAACCAATCCCCAAAGCTACGGTACGGTCAGCGTTCAGTGGTATATCTTTGATGAAGCCGGTTTGTAACCCATAAGATAAATTTTGTTCCGTTACGCCCTCCGGTCTGTTCAATAAAAAGTTATATGTAATTCCAATATAAAACTGATCTTCCAGATAAGAACTGTCCAATACGGTAGTACTATCATCTGTTTGTGCATATAAACAAAGGGGTATCCAAAAAAATAGAAATAAAAGCAAACGTTGCATACTAATAAATGTAAATAATTAGATGGAATGATGCTATAAAAAAACGCTTCAAAATATGTTTTGAAGCGTTTTTCAAGTTTGAAATTATGAGTAAATACTACTGTAAATTATTAAATGCGTCACCATCATAAGTGGTGTAATTAACCTTTAATGCATTAACTTTTCGTAATTCTTGCTTAATATCCGAAATAATACCCATATTGGCATTTTTATCCACTTTTAAAGCAGTGGTAAGAACATTTTGAAGCTCCTGCGGCTTTTTGGCACGCTCTGCCAATATATAAGGTCCTACTTCCGTTACATCCGCAAATTTATCATTTAACTGAATTTTGGACTCTGTACCGAAGACCTTTTGATATTCTCGAGTGGGTTTACCCACATAGAGATAAATGATCCTGTCCTTCTTTTCCAGCTTTTTAATTTCGCTAGCGTTGGGCAACGTATTTTCAACTTTCAACGAACTATCCTTCATAACGGTTACCGTCATAAAAAAGAACAGCAGCATAAATACGATATCGGGCAACGAGGCGGTAGATACCGCAGGCAGGTCACCATCTTTTTTCTTATTGAACTTTGACATATTAGTTGTATTTAAGCTTTGACTTAATTGCTAGAGGACGTTTCCGCCTCCGATAACTTCTGAGGAAACAATTCCTGTATACGCTGAACTTTCTCCTTCAACTCATCCCTTACATTAGAAGGGGTCTCAGGGTTAAGAAAAGCCGCTTCCATTTCAGTAAAATCCCTCTTAAACAAGCGCTGTGCTTCCCTATCCCGAAGGTCATTATAGGCGCCTACCAATTCATTTTGAACGGTAATATAGGTCCCATACGGTGTTTCCCTATCATTCTTTAAGGAAATGATAGCCTTGGACGGGTTATCTGATGAATCCGGATCTCTTTTTCCCTTGCAATAGTTACAGTATTCAGGTGTACCCGATGCAGCTCCTCCATTATCCAAGAAAGCGATGGCTTTTGCTCTTAAATCTTTAAGGTTGGTCAATTCTTCTTCAGCCAATAATTGGCCGTTCTTGTTAATATTAACCGTAAAAATATTCTTCTGTTTAATAACTACATCTTCCTCTGGCGGTTCCATTGGAGGTAACATACGGTCCAGTCCGGCATCTGTTTCAATAGTGGTAGTCACTAGGAAAAAGATTAGTAACAGGAACGCAATATCCGCCATAGAACCGGCATTTACTTCCGGTGCTCCTTTTCTTCTAGGCATAATTTTCTGTATTTATTATTTACTGATCAATCTCTTTACTCCTGGTATAACCATAGCAAGAACAGCGACAATGGTCAAAATGAAGAAAACATTTAGTCCCATTCCAATTTTTTTCACCGTAGATTCCGATGTTTCAATTCCTCTTTCGGCCATTTTAGATATATCAATATCCGTGCCACTTGACAACCCATAAGAAATGGCCACTACTAGTAGAAAACCTCCTATTACAAATAGGGTTTTCTTAAGGCTACCTGGATTGGAAAAAAGGTTTTTTAATGTAAATACAAGACTCACTATAACGGCTATGGCCAATAATAGATACGTTATGATGAACATAAAGTTCATTGATGAACTCTGAATTGCCTCGGAGACGGGAGCGTCTTTATCGGGAAGCTGGGTCCAGAGCACAAACCCTATCAAACCCAAGACAACTAATACAATCTTTATTATTTTATGCATGATGTTTATCTATTAGGGTCCGACTTATTTTTTGTGATCAACCAACATATCGATCAAAGAGATGGAAGAATCTTCCATATCATTTACTATACTATCGATTTTGGCGATGATATAGTTGTAGAAAATTTGTAATATAATCGCAGTAATCAAACCAAATACCGTTGTTAACAAGGCTACTTGGATATCACCTGCAATAAGGGAGGCACTAAGGTTACCTACAGCGGCAATCTTTTGGAAGGCCTGGATCATACCTATTACCGTACCCATAAACCCAAGCATGGGAGCAATAGCGATGAACAATGATAACCAAGACACGTTTTTCTCTAACTGTCCCATTTGAACGCCACCATAAGCCACAACTGCTTTTTCAGCGGATTCAACACTCTCACCAGCCCTATCCAAACCTTGATAAAAAATGGAGGCAACAGGACCTTTGGTGTTTCTACAAACTTCCTTGGCCGCTTCAACACCACCAGAGGACAATGCATCCTCGACCTGTTGCTTAAGCTTAGAACTGTTGGTGCTTGCCAAGTTTAAGAATATAATCCTTTCTATGGCGACAGCAAGACCTAATATTAAACATAAGAGAACGATACCCATGAAACCGGCACCACCCTGAATGAACTGCTCCTTTAGTACTTGTGTGAATCCTTTGGAAGCCTCCTCAGCGGCTCCATCTTGAAGCATAACTGCTGCTGTGGTTACCGTAGTTGACAGATTTGATACTATTGCTTTTGCGCTTACCGTATTTGTACTTAATACAAATAGCCCAGCCATTGCTAGGATCGAGAATAACTTTTTCATTTCGTTCAAACTTAAATTTAGTTAGTTAATAGGCTTTAAAGATAAAAAAAAATTGTTATTAAAAAAGTAAAACTTTTTAGCAGAGAGGAAGGGATTCGAACCCTCGATACACTTTTGGTGTATACACACTTTCCAGGCGTGCGCCTTCGACCACTCGGCCACCTCTCTATTTCATTACTACAAGGTGGCCAAATAACAAAAAAAATATTAGTTGAGGAAATTTTGACCCGTTAATTTATTGCATTTCTCCGCGTAGTGAGGTTTCGAATATGGTTTTGAACAATTTAGGGGAAACATTATTTCCCAAAAGGTACATTAGCTTTGTTATCGCCGCCTCGGTGGTAATGTCCTTACCATTAATAATTTGCAATCTTTGAAGCTGTTCACTTGTTGTGTATTGCCCCATGATTACGCTTCCTCCCGAACATTGGGTAACGTTCACTACCTGTAAACCACCATCCATCGCTTTTTTCAATTCGGCAACCAACCATTCTTCCGTAGGGGCATTTCCCGCACCATAGGTCTCTAAGACCAAAGCCCGAAGATTGGGAATGGTCAAAACACTTTCCAGGACCGATCTGTTAAGTCCCGGAAACAATTTTAATAGGGCCACATTATTATCAAGTTCTTTGTGTACGACGAACTTTTTAGCTTTTCCCTTTTTTAGGAGATATTCGTCATATACCTTTAAATGAACCCCGGATTCCGCCAGCGCCGGATAGTTCAAGGAAGTAAACGCCTCAAAATGTTCCGCATTGATCTTGGTAGTCCTATTGGCCCTGTACAATTTGTACTCAAAATATAGGCCTACCTCCTGGATAACAGGTTTATTGTTTTTCTGCATAGCAGCAATCTGTATCGAGGTAATAAGATTCTCTTTTGCATCGGTGCGTAAATCCCCAATAGGCAATTGAGAACCCGTAAAAATTACAGGTTTGCCCAAATTCTCCAGCATATAGCTTAGCGCCGAGGAAGTATAACTCATGGTATCGCTGCCATGGAGCACCACAAAGCCATCATAGTTAGGGTATTGCTTCTCTATAATCGTAGCGATAGATACCCAATGCACCGTATTCATATTGGAAGAATCAATGGGTTTCTTAAAAGAAACACTGTCGATATTGCAATCCAATTGATTAAGCTCCGGAATATGCTGGATCAGTTTTTTAAAATTAAACGCCCTGAGCACCCCTGTTTTATAATCTTTGACCATCCCAATGGTACCCCCGGTATATATGAGTAGAATTTTGGTCTTTTTTTTCATTGAACAATTCGTTATTACACTCCAAAAACGTCTTTGGAATTCTGGGTAGTTATAGCTGCTATTTCTTCTTTGTCCTTATTATAAATAATGGATAACTTTTCCAAAACGTTTATTAAATAAGCACTCTCATTGCGTTTACCCCTGTACGGCACGGGAGCCAGATAGGGTGAATCTGTCTCTAATACTATATGTCCTATATCTATGTTGTTTAAAAAGGTATCTATCTTTCCATTCTTGAAGGTAACTACCCCACCGATACCCAGTTTCATCCCGTAAGAAATAGCTTTGCGTGCTTGTTCCAAGGTTCCGGTGAAGCAATGAAAAATACCGAATAGGTCATTGCCCTTTTCCTCCTCCAGCACCTCAAAAATTTCATCAAATGCCTCTCTACAATGGATTACGATAGGCAGTTTATATTTTTTCGCCAACCTTATCTGAAATTTGAACGCTTTTCGTTGTTGTTCAAAAAAAGTCTTGTCCCAGTACAAATCGATCCCTATCTCGCCTATGGCATAAAATTCCCTTTGTCGTAACATTTGTGAAACATGTTCCAACTCTTCCTCATAGTTTTCCTTAACATGGGTAGGGTGCAATCCCATCATTAAAAAAATATGCTTTGGATAAGCCTCTTCCAAACGCAACATAGACCTGGTGTAGGTAGAATCTATTGCAGGGACAAAAAAACGTTCAACGGCATTGGCAATAGCATTTTTTATTACTTTATCCCTATCCTCATCAAAAGCTTCACTATATAAGTGCGTATGGGTGTCTGTAAGAATCATGCAACAAAAATAGCCTTATCTTTATGAAAAAATTAGATGAAGACCCTCAAAAAGTTTTTAAAACTTAAAAACTATAGTAGCATTCCTTTGGTACTTACGGCCACCAATCATTTTGAGGTTACGGCCAAAATAAATGGAATAACCGGTCGCTTTATTTTGGACACGGGAGCCTCCAATACCTGTGTAGGGTTGGACAAAATCGATTTTTTCAATCTTGTTTCCAAGGATTCCAAAATAAAGGCAGCGGGCGCTGGCGCTACCGATATGGACACCCAAATATCCATTAAAAACAAAATCGAAATAGGAAATTGGAAGAAAAACAAGCTTAAAATAGTACTATTTGATCTTGTTCATGTAAATGAGGCCCTGACGGTTCATAAGGCACTACCTGTAGACGGAATCATTGGTGCCGATATCCTAAAAAAAGCTAAAGCGATTATTGATTACAATAAGCGTTTTGTTTATTTAAAACACAAATAATGATTAAACCCTAGGGCATACCAACGAATTTGCACAGGTGGTTCACCAACCGTTTTTTAGTACCTGGTACTCCACAATGGATTCTCTTTATAGTTCCAAAGCCTTCTTAACATCATTGTCCATTAACAACTCGCTTGGATTTTCCAAAGCTTCCTTGACGGCAACCAAAAATCCAACCGACTCCTTACCATCGATAATTCTATGGTCATAGGAAAGTGCCACATACATGATAGGCGCGATTACAACGGAACCATCCTTTGCAATGGGGCGTTCCACAATATTATGCATCCCTAAAATAGCGCTTTGGGGAGGGTTAATGATCGGGGTGGATAGCATAGATCCAAAAACCCCTCCATTGGTGATCGTAAATGTACCTCCGGTCATTTCATCGACCGTAATCTCTCCTTCGCGTGCGCGTATGGCCAATCGTTTCACCTCAGCTTCTATTCCCCTAAAAGTTAGGTTTTCAGCGTTTCTAATCACCGGAACCATTAACCCTTTTGGTCCGGAAACCGCAATGCTGATGTCCGCAAAATCATACGAAATCATCTCCTTACCATCGATCATGGAATTCACTGCGGGATACAATTCCAAAGCTCTTACCACAGCTTTGGTAAAAAATGACATAAATCCTAAGCTAACACCATGTTTGCCTTTAAAGGTTTCCTTATACTGTTTGCGCAATTCAAAAATAGGAGACATATCCACTTCATTGAAGGTGGTAAGCATAGCCGTTTCGTTTTTAGCGGCCACCAAACGTTCCGCCACTTTACGACGTAACATCGAAAGTTTGGAACGGGTCTCCCCTCTGCTACCGCCAGTGGGCGTTCCCATGGAAGGAACGGCATTAACAGCATCTTCTTTGGTTATTCTACCGTCTCTTCCCGTTCCCGAAACGGTACTTGAATCAATTTCTTTTTCATCCAATATTTTCTTTGCCGCCGGAGACGGGGTTCCTGAAGCGTAGGTTGTGGTCTGTGGGGAGGCTTCAACCTTCGGCGCCTCCTTTTTTTCTTCCTTGGGAGCTTCTTTTTTATCTTCTTGCACCGGAGCTTCTCCTTCCGGTTTTGCAGCACTGGTATCTATAAGACAAACTACCTCACCAACCGCAACAGCATCTCCTTCTTCGGCTTTTAAGGTAATGATCCCGCTTTCTTCGGCAGGTAGTTCCAAAGTGGCTTTATCCGAATCTACCTCTGCAATGGCCTGGTCTTTTTCCACGTAATCCCCATCGCTCACTAACCATTCTGCAATTTCAACCTCGGTAATGGATTCCCCTGGTGAGGGGACTTTCATTTCTAAAATCATGCTGTCGTAAATTTGTTTTATTATTTTTTTGTTCTTTTTCTAGTGGTATTGTCCTTTGCTTTATCAAAGACGTAATCTATGACCTGTTGGTGACGATTCTTGGAACGTACCGAACTGCCCGCAGCAGGTGATGCATAAAACCTTCTGGAAGCCACCCTAAATTTATGCGCCTCGTCAAAATGCATTAACAGATGACTCCATGCGCCCATATTCCTGGGTTCTTCCTGTGCCCAGACCACATCATTTACACAGGTATACTTTTTGATAATATCCTTCATTTGCTCCGCAGGTAAAGGAAATAACTGTTCTACTCTTACCAAAGCAACATCGTCCCTGTTATCTTGTTCCTTTACCGCCAGTAGATCGTAATAAAATTTTCCGGTACAGAAAACCAAGGTTTTAATTTTTTTGATATCCGCTTCCACATCATCGATAACCTCCTGAAAACTTCCCAACGTCAATTCATCTACTGTTGAAACGGCCTTAGGGTGGCGCAATAAACTTTTTGGGGTAAAAATAATCAAGGGTTTTCTAAAATTGGCCTTCATTTGCCGACGTAAGATATGGAACATTTGGGCAGGCGTACTACAATCGGCCACATACATATTGTCCCTGGCACATAGTTGAAGATAGCGTTCCATACGTGCCGAGGAATGTTCAGCGCCCTGCCCCTCGTATCCATGGGGCAACAACATAACCAGGCCATTCTGAAGCTTCCATTTATCTTCGGCGGCAGAAATGTATTGATCCAACATAATTTGAGCCCCATTGCTGAAATCACCAAATTGAGCCTCCCAGATGGTAAGGGTATTTGGACTTGCCATCGCATAACCATAATCGAACCCCACCACACCATACTCTGATAAAAGCGAATTGTATATCTGAAATTGGCCCTGTTTATCGGATAATCTGTTCAACAGTAATATTTCTTCCTCGCTTTCTTCCACTTTGATAACCGCATGTCTATGGGAAAACGTCCCTCTCTCCACGTCTTGACCTGACATCCGAACCCCATACCCTTCTTCGAGTAAGGTACCATAGGCCAAAAGTTCACCCATGGCCCAATCCAATTTATCGGTCTCAAAGAACATTTTTTTACGCTCGGCTATTAAGCGTTCTATCTTCCTTAAAAACTTTTTACCCTCCGGTAATTCGGTAATTACTTTGGCAATAGAAGTTAGTTTCTCCCTATCGAACGTAGTATCCACGGTGTCCATCATCTCCCACTCCCTTACTGCCGAAAAACCACTCCACTCATCCGCCATAAAGGGCGTAATGACAGTTTTATCTTCTTTGCGGGAATCTTCCAGTTCTTCTTCCAAAGATGCTTTATATTCCTTTTCCAATTCTTTTACATATCCTTCCTGGATAACACCTTCGGACAGTAAACGTTCCGCATAGATATCCCTTGGATTCTTATGTTTGGCAATGGCCTTGTATAATTTTGGTTGGGTAAATCGGGGTTCATCGCCCTCGTTATGTCCATACTTTCGATATCCCAAAAGATCGATAAAAACATCCCTATTGAAACGCATACGGTATTCCAAAGCAAAAAGAGAAGCATGCACTACCGCCTCCGCATCATCCGAATTAACATGCAAAACAGGGCTTAACGTAACTTTCCCTACATCCGTACAATAGGTAGATGATCTTGCGTCCAAATAGTTGGTAGTAAACCCTATTTGATTATTAACAACGATATGTATGGTACCATTGGTCTTGTATCCATCCAACGTAGCCATTTGTACTACTTCATATACCAACCCTTGACCGGCAATGGCCGCATCGCCATGTACAACAATAGGCAATACTTTGGAAAAATTATCGGAATAATGCGCATCTTGCTTTGCCCTGGTAATACCTTCCACCACAGCACCTACGGTCTCCAAATGAGAAGGGTTGGGTGCAATGTTCATTTTAATCTTATTCCCATTATCGGATTTTCTATCCGAGGTCCATCCCAAATGGTATTTAACATCACCGTCAAAGATTTCCTGCTCATAATCCTTGCCGTCGAACTCGCTAAAAATATCCTTGGCTTTCTTTCCAAAAATATTGGTGAGTACATTTAGCCGCCCCCTATGGGCCATACCCATGACAAACTGTTCAACACCCATCTCAGCGGCTCTTTCCACAACCGCATCCAACGCGGGAATTAAAGATTCGTTACCTTCCAAAGAGAATCTTTTCTGTCCTACATATTTGGTATGCAGGAATCCTTCAAAAGACACGGCCTGATTTAGTTTCTTAAGAATATGTTTTTTTCTATCGGCGCTGAACTTAGGGTGGTTATCATTAATATTCAACCAATTCTGTATCCATTCCAAACGTCCCGGGTTTCTGATATACATATACTCCACCCCTATGGCATCGCAATAAATACTGGTAAGATGTTTAATTATACTCCTTAAAGAACTGGGGCCTATACCAATAATTTCCCCGGCATTGAAAACTGCATCCAAGTCATCGTTGGACAAACCAAAGTTTTCAATATCCAGTGTTGGGGAGTATTTACGTCTCTCCCTAACGGGATTGGTCTTGGTAAACAAATGACCCCTACTTCTATAACCATCAATGAGTTTAACCACCTGAAACTCCTTTTGTAGAGATTCAGGAACAGCGACCTGTTCTCCATTGACCGTAACCATACTACCGTTCAGGGAGGCAAGATCAACCTGGTCCATGGCACTTTCCTGGCCAAAATCAAATCCTTGGAAGAATGCACGCCAACTGGGTTCAACGCTATCCGGATTTGCTAAATATTTATCATATAATTCTGCAAAAAAAGAGGTGTGCGCAGTATTTAAAAAGGAATATTTATCCATGGAAATTTTATAGGTCTTTAGCGTAAAATACCATCAAAAATACAACAATTAACATTTCTAATATTATATTAGACGTCAATATTGGAAAAAATTAACGATAATGTTAAAAACACCTCGTGTATTTTTCAACCCGTTTTTTTTGCTGCTATTTTTTACCCTGATCGGCAATATCTCCTTTGCCCAAAACTATAGTTCTACCAATGAATTTTGGAGCAAGGTCCGTTTTGGTGGAGGAATAGGTCTTGGATTTGGCAATAATAGTTTTAGTGGTGCCCTATCCCCAAGTGCCCTTTATCAAGTAAACGACCAATTTGGACTTGGAATAGGATTAAGTATCAA
>JBCBZE010000344.1:0-3682 GCA_039815505.1 Bacteroidota bacterium
AACCGCTCTACACAGACCATTTTAATGGTAAATGAAAAATGATAAACAAATTAAAATTTAAGTTATGAAAAAATACAAACGGTATAGTGTATTAATACTCTTGGTTTTGGCCGCATGTAGTGATGACGACAATTCCGCTTCCCAAGAAATACCGGAAGAGCAGGAAATGGAGGAAGTTTCGGAAATGTTGACCATTGCAACGTCCATAAATGTCCTGGATATTATTGCCGATCAAAACACGCAAATAAATATCGGTTATGATCAACAGAACCGAATTGCGCTGATTACGAGCAACGGTATTGAATCCAGAACGATAACGGAAACTACGATCACTTATAACGAAGCAGGTTTGATCACGAATTTTTTGGAAGAAGAGGTAGAACCGTCGCCCTTTTCAACGGAGTTCCAATTTGAATATAACGAAACCGGTATCTTGACCTTATTAACCTCCATCATAGATGGTGGCACGGCAAATATGCTTCCGGTTAGCTATGATGCCGCTGCCAACAGCTATACTATTTCCGATGGAGGGGAACAAGTGTATGTCTTTGACCCCCAAAACAACCTTATTTCCTGTACTGCGGTAGGCATTCCCGTTCTAGGACTTGTTCATAACGCCTCCGGTACAGGTCTTATGGCGGAACTGGGCACACAGGTGGCCTTGGGGATTCTTTTGGGTGGATTAAATCCCTCGACGGCATTTGGCCTGTATTACTTTAGCACACTTGAAATAAGTACTTTTTCTTTTTTTGATAATGAAATACAACTAAATACCATTCGCGATACGGAAGGGTTAATTATAGAAATAGAAGCTCTAAACGGTGGTGAAATTACCAGCCGTACCACAATTACCTATGAAACCATTGAATTGTAATTGTAAATGACGCGGCCTCGTATATATAGTATATCACTTAAACTGTTGCTGGTTCTGTTCATATTTCCAACGGTTATCCATGCACAAGGACATCTTCCAAAAAACTATGTGCCGGAGTTGTTGGTCTGCTCCTATCCAGGGCAGAATGCAAAGGACAGTATATACCTTGAATATGATTGGGACCGAAAAATTACAAGTATCACCGTTAAATTTGGCGGTGCCCGTGGAGTTCCCAGAAAGTTTAAGATACGTATTACTTATAATGAGGATGGGCAGATGGCCGTTCTTACCGAAACACCGATAGACACGGATGCGTACCCACAACAAACCTATAGGTTTACGTATAGCAGTGTGTTTCTCGATAAAATATGGTTCGACGACGGACAAAATCGGGACGAGGTAAAAGTGGAATATAGCGCTCCTACAAACACCTATAATATAGACTACAAGAACCTTTGGCAAAACTTTGTCTTTGACAAAGGTGATCTGCTGGCGAAACGGATAAAGGGCTACGAAGTTTTTGCCGTACATAGAAACGAAGAAGAAAAACTGGGTATCATGCGCTATGTAAGACAGCAGCTACCGTTTCAAATCGTTTCAGAGACATTGGGCAGTTCTCAGCTTGTATTCTATGTACTCTGCAATTATCAAGTAGACCTATTAGAATACAATTACCAGAATATATTTTTACTGAACAAAAGGGATGAATATGGAAGAATTGCACAAATCGATTTTTCTTCAGATCAACTAGGCACCTTTCAAACTACAACTATAGATTACAAACCTTTAAAATAGCACACTATGAAATCTTTAAAAATAGCATTATTGATCCCCTTTTTCCTATGTGCCGGCAATGTTGATGCCCAATTTTGGAAAAAACTGAAAAAAAGGGCGGAACAAGCCGCTGAGGAGACCATTTATCGGAAATCCGAGGAAAAAACGGCCGAGAAAACCGAAAAGGTAATGGATAGTATTCTTAATGCTCCTGACAAGGTGGGGAAGAAAAAAAAAGGTAAACAAAAAGGAACCAAAGATGAGGGGGCGTACAACGACACGGAATCTTACGAACATAGCGGAGATGCTCCAGGAGGAAAAAGCCCTATAGATTTTTCCGCCTATTCTAAATTTGATTTTGAGGCAGGTGAGAAAATCATCGCATACGAGGATTTTTCATCGGATGAAATTGGCGATCTGCCGGCCAGATGGAATTCTTCCAACAGCGCCGAGATAGTTACGTTGTCGACCATAGATGGAAAATGGATGAAAATCGGTAAGGGCAAAGGATCCTTTGTCCCTGATTTTATTACCGATTTTCCCGAGAATTTTACGTTGGAGTATGATGTGATTTTTGATTATGACATGAGTTTATACTCCTTCCTACGCCTGCTCGTGGTCAACTTTTCGGACCTAGAAAATCCCAATTACAACATGGATCGTTATACCCCGGGCAAAAATGGGGTCTATTTTAAAATAGATGGTGGTGACAGTAGTGGGGGAAAGGTGCAGTTTCACAAATATGTTTCAGACACTCAATTGAATATAAAGAGCGAAAAAGAGGTTGCCCAAATGACCAGGGATAACGCGGGTAGAGGGAAGATAATGCACCTGGCTATTTGGAGACAGGGTAAACGGTTGCGGGTTTACCTGAACGAAACTAAGGTCTTTGATATCCCTAGTGCCTTGGAAAATCCAAAAGCCCTTAAAAGCATGCGTTTTTTCTCCGAAATTACAGATGAGGATACCTATTACTTTTTGGGCAACATACGTTATGCGATTGGAAAGGCGGATACCCGCAGCAAACTGCTCAACGAGGGTAAACTGGTTACCTATGGTATTACCTTCGATTCCGGTTCCGCTTCCATAAAGCCCGAATCATATGGGGTACTTAAAAAAATTGCCGGTGTCATTAATGAACATAACATGTCGGTCAACATCATCGGCCATACCGACGGCGACGGGGAAGAAGCATCCAACTTAAGCTTGTCCAAAGCCAGGGCAGATGCTGTAAAATCAGCTTTGGTCAATGAATTTAATGTAGACAACACAGCACTTTCCGCAGAAGGGCGAGGAGAATCCGAACCTATAGCAGGTAATGAAAATCCTGAAGGAAAAGCTAAAAACAGAAGGGTAGAATTTATAAAATCCAATTAATATCCAATTATCATGAAAACAATTGTAAGCATTTTGATACTGCTAACGTCCATTGAAGTTGCACACGCTCAAATCAATACCGGAAAAATAAATCCCAAAGTAAATACCAAGACATTTTCATCTAAAAGTTCGTTGCTCAAAACTAACGTGATCCCTACGGTGCCGGCGGGGAAATTATTTGACAGGGAGTTCCCTAAGAGTCCACTTAAAAATTTAAACACTGTTAAACGCATAGAATTAAACAAAACGCAGAAGAATGCCAAGGGAAAAAGGACATGGAAAATAAACGCGAGAAAACCACAAGTTTCAGGTCTTGAAATAAGCTATCATGGATGGTATTCCAAAAAAGGGTTTGAAATAAAAGGTCATGACAAGGCAGATTTTCCAACGAATATTATGGGAGCATGGATAACGTTCAATGCACAGAAGGGCAAGACCTATCGATTAAAAATTAAACCCGCAGCTTCTGTATTAAGATTAGGTGGGGAACATGAGGTGTTCATCTATTTTGTTGGCCCTTTGACCAATGGGCAAATAGATCCCGATCGATTTAGAAAAGTACGCCTCTCAAGGACCGAACCTGAAATTAATGTCCTATTTGAGGCCGAAAAGGCAGGGCAATTGCAATTTGTTCTATCCGAAAGAAAATCAATGAAG